>CABMIA010000110.1 GCA_902386085.1 uncultured archaeon | reverse complement strand
GATAAAGCGGCATCCAGCCTTTATCTACGCTTTCACGAATATATTCACTTATAGGCCGGGGCCAGAGTTCAAGACTTTCCTTATCCCCCGCGATGTCTGCATGCACGTAACTCCACAACGTTGTGGGTACAAAGCGCTGTTTTTTATTGCCGAGAGGATAGGCAAGCTTGAAAAAGCCCTCTTCGCACCAGAATTTTTCCTGGCCCACATAGTGGTCAAAGCCTCCGCCCGGTATTCCGACATTGCCTGTGAGCGCTGCGAGCAGGATCATGCTCCTGTTCATGAGATCATTGTGATAATAGTGGTTTACCCCCGCGCCCTCGATGATCCTGGCAGGTTTTGCAGCCGCGAAGTCACGGGCGATGCGAGTGATAAGACTGGCAACTACACCGGTGATGCCGGAAACGCTTTCAGGATTGTAGTCTTTGAGCTTGTTTCTGAGCAGTGAAAAAACGGTTGTCACTTCCACTTTCCCGGAAAGTGTATCTACAAAAAAGGTTCCATCAAGTGCGGGATCGATAGAGCCAAGATCAAGGGTCTTGTCCTGGCATCCCAGAGTACCGGGAGCCAGTTCTGGTTTTTGCGCTCTCTCGTCCCAGATATAGAGATTACCGGTCTCCCCGTCAGCTACGACATCGCTCTCCCTGAGGAATTTCCCGTTATCTGTCCTCACAAGCATCGGCATATCGGTGAACTGTTTTACATACGCTTCATCGTATAATCCCTCGTTGATGATGACATTGGCCATGCCGAGAGCTAAAGCACTATCAGTGCCCGGTTTGACCTGGATAAATATGTCTGCGTGGATGGAGATTGGGTTATATTCCGGAAAGATCGCAACGATCTTCGTGCCGTGCAGACGCGCGGCGGTCACAAAATGCGCATCCGGAATGCGCGTCTCAAGGAGGTTCGAGCCCCATATTATGATATACTTTGAATTGAACCAGTCCGCTGCCTCGCATGTGTCGGTCTGTACGCCCCATGTCATCGGCTCGCCGGGCGGCAGGTCGGAGACCCATTCATAGAAACTGCATACCACGCCGCCGATCAGGTTTGCCAGGCGCGCGCCCGCTGCATACGTGACAAGGAACTTTGCGGGATTGGCCGAGTAGAATGTCACTGTATCAGGGCCGTGATTGGATATGGCATCCACGATCTTTTTCGCTATATAGCCCAGGGCCTCGTCCCATGATGCCCTGCGCCATTTTCCCTCTCCCCGCTCACCAGTACGTATCAGGGGATATTTGACCCGCTGCGGGCCGTAAACGTACTCCTTGTAATTCGCCCCTTTCTGGCATCCCCTCGGGTTGTATGTGGGCAGCGTTGGGCTGATGTCCGGATAATCTGCATACTGGTCTTCCTTGAATGCGATATTGTTCCTGACATAAACCTTCCATGTACAGGAACCTGTGCAGTTAATTGAGTGCGTGGTGCGCCCGAAAGAGTCGTATTCCCACTGCCCGCGATACAGTGATTCCCAGCCGCGGTAGGGGTATTTGCCTATGGGTTCATGCACCTTCTCAAGCAGGTCAAGAGCCAGCGCATGTTTTGCTGCCAGGGCTGCCCGCTCCAGGAGTGACCTTGCAAGGGCATGTCTTGCCTCTAAGACTTCTGTCGATTGTCCAGATTGTGCATTTTTTGATGATTCATCCTGTGTCAAGCTCTCATCCACCGAGTCCTCTTGCTATCGCTCTACTCGGCAAATCTAAAAATTCACTCGCCACATCTTAATTTGTTTTGTCGTGATATAAGGTTTATGGATTTTATTTGTGGCATTTTTTACGCGATCTGGAAAAATCGAAAGTCTTATTCAATCTATCAAAACATATTAAAAGTGTTTCGAAAGTATTAAGTTCTTTCAATTCGATGATTATATGGGAGTTATGGTTGAGCCAACTGAGAAACAATCGAACTTGCAGGTTAAATTAAGACACAATTGGGGAAAATATCCTGATTCTATGGAGCAAAACCGGGACTTTTTCCCAAATGGACTGGCTCATCACAATCCGATACGCATCTATTCACGGGGAGGGATGAAGAAATATAAGGGTCGTTTTTATTAAAAGGGGATTTTCTAAAGCATGAATCAGGATATAATAGGTACGGAAGAGGCTAAAAAGGCTTCCATAAGTGATTTGAACAGGAAACTCTCATCCAGCGAAAGAGGCATCTCAACGCAGGAAGCTGAAAAGCGACTTACGCAATACGGCTATAACGAAATAGCTGAAAAAAAAATAAATCCAATTATCAAATTCCTTCGGTATTTCTGGGGACCAATCCCATGGATGATCGAAGTTGCGGCTGCCCTGTCGGCAATAATTCATCACTGGGAAGATTTTGTAATTATCGCCATGCTGCTGTTTGTGAACGCAGTTGTAGGATTCTGGCAGGAACACAAGGCCGAAAATGCCATAGAATTATTAAAGCAGAGGCTGGCGCTCAAAGCGCGCGTACTGCGGGATGGAAAATGGCAAGAGATCCCTGCACGTAATCTTGTTCCCGGAGACATTGTACGGGTGCGCCTCGGGGAAATCATCCCTGCTGATATAAAACTCATGCAGGG
>CABMIA010000109.1 GCA_902386085.1 uncultured archaeon | reverse complement strand
AGAGCCGAAATAAAAAGTCATACCTCGGCTTCCTTAGACGCATTGATTAATGATTGCATGGCAAATGTGGTTTTGCCCGCGCCTGCTGTGCCCGCAACAAGGATAGTCGAAGGATGGTTAAATCCGCCATTGAGGACTTGTTCCAGCCCTTTTATACCAGTGGGTACGGTTTTCATTTTACCACCTCTTTTATATAAATACAATTCTCTTTATCAATAAAACTTTCCTTAATGAAAAATTTTGGAATGCACACCCCTATATTTGCTAAAATTCCCTTGAACACATTTGTTATGTTATAATCTGCATTACATATAAGTTTTGCATTTTTGTCTTATATTATCTTATACTATCGTCGTGCCAAGTGAGCGAGAAGGAAACATTTAAATCTACATTATGATAATAATGAGTATAAATTTAAAATAGAAGCGGAGACTGTGCATGCTAAGAAGAAACGAAGACGCGGTGTCGCCTGCAATGGGTTCAATGCTCCTGGCGACTATGGCTGTAATGCTGATGGGAGTGAGTGCCATGTTCTTATTCTCATTACCCGATGGGAATGCAATTGCACCGAATGCGATTATTACTGCGGCCAACAATCCTGATACATCAAATGTGGTCGATTTGAAGATACAGCATAAAAGCGGTGATGTACTGAAAGCAGGCTACTGGAAGATATCCATAGTTCCTGTCGGGCAGCCCCCGGTATTTGTAACTTCAGATACAACCATGGGTGAATTTTCAGTCGGGAACCAGATAATAACATCAAATATAACATCGAACGGCAGTTATCCGGCCAGTTCTACAGGTGTTATTGTTACCAATCGGGGAGTGTACTACGGTAGCCCGCATAATGGAAACGATATGGCCCCAGGTCAAAAATATGATATCAAGCTGGTACATTCACAATCAAACGCCGTATTGCTTGACACGGTCGTCGAAGTCAGGTAGATAATACATTAAAATAAATAAAATTATTGGATCAGAAATACATCCCCCACTATAAAATTGGCCCATCGTTCGGACAAGCTACTTCATAAAAAAGTAAGTAGCTCCACCGCATCTTCGACCTGCTTTATGATAACCTGCGACGGTAAATAGCTTCCGGTATCCTGGAAAAATTTTTTTCTGGTTTAGCATTTACAATCCCGCCGGTTCCTCGCAGCGTTAATATACCATTCAATTCCAATTATTCACTATGTCATTTAAGGCCATTGCAAAAGTATTGTTCGATACATCATTTCTATTAAATGACTCGCCTGATGTTGATGAGATTATCAAGATATTACACAGGGACAGGATTTCATGTTACATTTCTTCCACGGTCCGGACCGAACTCAATAACCTGTATTATTTCGGAAGGGTCTCCAGCCAGCAGTACAACAGGGCTGTGGCCAGGTGCAGAAAGGCAAGAGCAGGGGATATCGAGAGTACCCACAATTATCTTGAGGAGAGCATTACAAGAGAATGCACGGTCTCGATGAACCTGGAGCACGGAGTGGATACTAAAGATATGCGCAGTGACTGCAATATCCTGACATCCGGCCTTAATAACCAAATAGACCTGATTTTATCAGAAGATTTCCACTTCACGTCAAAATACACCGATAACGTGGTAAATGCAGTATGCGAAAGAACATGTGACAGGTTCCGGAAGCTGTGTGAATGTGATATCCTTGCATTGAACAAAGATGCATTTCTTGCAGCTTATAAAGAAAATATGGTGGATTTAGAGATCGCAGAATCGATGAAATATCATGTCAGGAAAAATCGGAAAAGAATGACCTGATATTCAACCGGAAATCCGCGTAAAATTCTTTCATATGCTCCCCAACTTTACAGAACCGGCAGGTTCAAATAACCATATAGAGAAGGGATGAAGAGATTTGATAGAGTTGGCAATCAACCATAAAAACTCAAATATTTCCAACCAAAATTTATAAATATAGAGTTTACGTTATTAGCTTGGCTCCATTTAAGCTGAATAAGATTGAATGAGAAGCGAAATAAAAGCTGACTGTAAAATAATAATATAGATAAATAAGTCATTATAAGAGATAAGCTTCCGAATTACTAAGACTGGCAAAGGATGGGGTACACAGTCGAAAGGAGGAATATAATGACAGATTTAGCTCTAATTATTGAGTTATTAGTGATATATCGGCTATGCCGAGATACACTAATTGTCATAAGAGAGGGGAAATAACCTCTCTTATAAAATTGTTCTGCGGATTCCACTTTCCACTACTTAAATTAAAACAAAAAATAATAATAGCTATCCATCTTAAGGTAACAGTACCCCCATGGCACCCCCTCACCCTCGGGATCTGGTGAATCTTCGGTGGTCTGTGTAAAGAAATTTGGTGAAACGGCGGTTGGTGAATCGGTGGGTTTTATAGAGCTTTTTCATGGGTTCGATTAAGATATTGCGGGATTTAAATATCATAAGATATGATGAGTTATGATCATAAACTTGACAAAATATAACGTTTTGTTAAATTCTCATATTTACTACGCTATACCTGATATACACTACACCACGCATACACTACGCATACACCATGCTTACATCACGCATACACATAAGCTTGATATCTTATACATATTGTAATATTTTTGTCTGACAAATCTACAAAACGTAAGGTATTTATGCTATGGAGTTGTAATTTGCTTGTTAATTATGAGCGAGGATACAAGGGCAAAAATTACAATCCGAATTCAGGATAAGATAATGGATATTTTAGTCGATGAAGAGGAGGCTCTTAGTATGCTGGATATTCTTTTAGGCCGGGTTAAACCGTTAGTGCCTATTAGAAGGCCAATAATAACTTCAAGTGTTGCCTCACCTAAAACGAATCTCCCGCAAGAAACAACACCCAAAGAAAGCGATTTGGGTGAGATTAAACTAAAAGTTCCTGAACGCTCTTTAATCGAGGAGTATATAAAATCAAGACCTGAATATGGATTTTCAATAAAAGAACTTATAGACCATTTCGTTGGAAAAGAGCTTTCGAAACTTGATGAGAAGGATGCTTCTAATTGGACAAATGCACTTTATGCTAAAATAAATCGCATTTGTAAAGCGATTGGTGAGTCAGAACATGGTAAATGGCTCACTGCAGGTCGTGGTCTACGTAAGACGTTTAAATTTGTAAAAGAAGGCGGAGGAGAACAAAAGAACGAAGGTCAACAACAAACGGTTGAAAATTATTAAATAACACTCATCAGCTAATGAGACTGGGTTAACACCACAGGATTCCTACTCCTGTGGTGCCAGTTACATATAAGTTGCCGCCGTAGCAAAGAGGTATTGCGTCGATCTCCAAAATCGCAGTTGCTTTGCAACTCAAGGGTTCGAATCCCTTCGGCGGCGCTCTTATCATTATGTATAATGATTGTATTAAATATAAAGATTTTGGTCATTATCTTGTCTATAAAAACACTCTATTAGCTCGATTTTTCCATTTGCTTTATTTCAGTGCCATTTTTTTTCTTTTCAATCTTTTCAATTGTGATTTTAAGAAAATCTCCCTCTTTAATGCCTTCAAGTTCTCTTATATCGGATGGTATCGTTATTCTTCCATGATGGCTTCAACAAAGTGTTTTATGACAATAAACAGACTTGCGAACACGTTACGGCAGAAGGAATCAGAGCCAGAGTGAATAACAACAAGATTGAGCGGTTACATAATACGGTTAGGGAAAGGCAGAAAGTTATGAGAGGATTACAGAATGATGAGACAGCAACAACTTTCAAGAATGGATTCAAAGCCTTCTATAACCACATCAGACCGCATCAAGCATTGAATAGAAAGACTCCAGCGCAGGCAGCAGGGATCGACTTTAAGCTTGGACGCAATAGATGGATGGGAATGATTAAAAAGAGCATTTAGCACCAGAAAAATGATGGTGATCAGTAAGTTTTTTATATAATATGCTTTATACTATACTTATATTGAGAATTTCTTTGCCTAAAACAAAAACTATATAATACAATAATTAAAGAATATGGTGTGGTGAAATGCGCCAAAGCTTCTAACATTAAAAATTTTTATAGAGGATGTACTCAATGGACGAGGCAGAAATAAAATTTGAAGAGATTGGTATCGAAGAAAAAAAAATTTTGTTGGATATTCTTGGATACGAAATTGGCGAGGGTGGTATAATTTTAGATAAGCATACAAAAAAAGAGCACATCTGTCCAATAACTGAAAGCGTTGTTTTTATTGAGAATGCGTCTGTCTTACCTGGTTCCACTGTTGTTATCAATACCTCAGAACTTTCTTTAGCGGAATATTTTACAAAATTCGTTGAAATGCGATGTAAGTAATGAATATTCCCATCGATATACCCCCTGAACTTCTTGATAAAACACTACCTGAACTTTTAAAACTTGTTGCCTTACAAAAGGTAACGGGAAAAATATTAGATTGGGTTACACAAAGAATAAAGGAACAGTGGGAGAAAAAGGAGTATGGATTTACACCTGAGGCTGAAGTAGCCACTGGGTTACAGAAAATCAGTAAAAGTGAAGCTTATAAAAGAATGAGAGAATGTATCGGGAATCATCGTTTTTTAGGCTTGGTAAAATTGGGATTCAGAGCTGAAGAACTTAATGAGCAAGGAAATATAGCAGCAATAGCTAAGATCAAAGACAATGTTTACCAAAAACACCGGGTTGAAGGCATTAGAATAATTACAATGGGTACAACAGGGGTTTTAACGGGAATAATACAATACCTTAGTGATATAAAAATCAAAAATGATTATAGCCAAGCTATTATGGCAGAACATTTTGAAAGTATACTTAAAGACTGGATGCAGATAACAATATTCCATCAAGCCGAACATGGGCAAAAAACGTTAGAAAAAAATATTCTTACATTTATGAAAACTAACTATCCGTTATTTTTTGTATTTTCAATGGGTACTGCAAGCGAGCAAGCTGCAAAACTTATTGCACAACTCAAAAAAGATGATATAATTAGGAAGAATGGATATACGTTTGACCTGTATAGAAGAAAGGAAGTGGCTGGAAGGGTAATGCATACTTGGGTGTTCCAAAATATAAAAGAGTGGAAACCGTTTATTTAAGTATGGTTTCTCTTAATTTGTCTTGAACATATCCACCGATTCACCAACCCCTTTTTCAACACCTCAATTTTTTTGGTTGTGTCCAATATTCGGCTAAAATTCTCCTCTGATTGAACTTATCCTGACTTCTGCCATAATAAACATTAGGTTTTCTGACTTTATAATTTTATTTTTAAACTCCTCATAATTTTTTACGACGCTGGGGAGATCCCAGACCCCGCACGCAAAGCGGCAGATACCCCTTCAGAGAGATTCCTGTGAGAGGCATTTTGACTTTGTTTTGTGTAAAAAATTTATTTTTAACATCTATAAAATTATATATAAAATTGTTAATCTTAACCTTTCGTATTAGCGCGTGGACTTAATCAAATTTCACAGCTAACTATACACATTTGAAACACAATTAAAGATTTGTCGATAATTCCTGGAGAGTACTATACATGGTAGATCTTCTTACACAAGGAGTATCACTTTTAGAGGTTATTGGGATTCGCATAGTCCCAATATTAGTGGTTATCGTAGCTTTCAGATTCATACTCCAGAGAGCCGGTAGGCGTCGGATTGAGTTCATTAAAGAGAAGTTCTATGAGCCCACGAAAAAACCTGTAGATAGCGATTGGGGAATAAGGATACTCTATCCCAACAGACCTATTGAGAAGTGTATCATTCTGTATAACAATGCTCCTCTCCCATGGTGGGATAATGACAAGCCTTATTATGAGAGAAAAATCGACAAAAATGGCAGCGGGATTGTGCGTGTTCCAAAAGCAATACAAAAAGAGGGCGCAAAGATTAGATTTAAAAATGGTAAGAAAACCATGTTGAAGGTCAAATTTGAGCATTTGTATACTGCGAAACCGTAAGAAAACTCAAACATTGATTAAAACTTCTGAATGTCTTCTATGTGCAGCCAATATCCCACTCCTTCTTTCATTGCTTGCAATCGGTTAACTTTTCAATTTCTTAGATGATCCATTATTGCTGCAAAAATCCACGAACGACCTAGCAAAACCGGTATATGAGGCTGCATGCAGGTGGGCGTAGGCTGCAAAAGTATTTTTTTCAAGTATGCCGTCAAGCTCGCCTTTGATTCCCGTTCCACGCTCAAGCCTGATCGCAAATGTTGTATCCTCAGGCAGGTCAACGATCTCAGAATGGTGGAATTCATGCCCTATGAACGAAGCGCCAGCTTTCCCGATAACGTTATCTTTTACAAAGCTGCCAACATTGTAACTCACAACGCGTTTATGCCCCATAATCGTCTTCCCCGGGAGCGCCCCGACCATCGAGAAAGTTCCCCCCTGCATTTCTGCCATGTGATAATTCCCGCTTCCCGATACATCTGTTTTGATCTCCTGCGTCAGATACATGAGTCCTCCGCACTCCGCATAAATGGGCAACCCATTTGATGATGCCTGTTTTATAGATTCTCTCATAGAGGTATTAGCTTCAAGTTCACGCCCGAACAGTTCAGGATAGCCGCCGCCGATATATAATCCATCAGCCTTGGGCAGGACGCTGTCATTAACAGGGCTGAAATAAACGAGTTCGGCTCCCGCAAGTTCAAGCAGTTCAAGGTTATCGCGGTAATAGAAATTAAATGCTTCATCGAATGCAACGGCGATTCTTGGATTGTTTGCGGATGAATGAGGCTTGAAAATGTCCACTTCAGGCTTCGCAAGCGGTTGCGCTGAACCGGCAAGGGATACAAATCTCTCGATATCTATCCCTTCTTTAATGATCGTCTTTATCCTGCTGAGATTCTCATCAAAATCAGGAAGCCGCCGCCTTCCTTCCATTGCCGGGATCAGGCCCAGGTGCCGCATCGAGATTTTCATCGAGTCATTGCGCGGGATTTCACCAATGACCTGGGTACCGGTATAAGTCTCGATCGCTTCCCTCGCTTTCTCGCCATGCCTATCGCTTCCAATATTGTTCAGGATAACACCGACAATGTTAACTTCAGGGTCAAATGATTTATAACCTGAGACAAGCGCCGCCGTGCTCCGTGTAATGCTTCTTGCATTGATTACAAGGATAACCGGGCATTCCAGGATCTTGGCTATCTGTGCAGTGCTTCCGATATCGCTTGTAGCCTCAAGCCCCTCATAAAGCCCGCGCACGCCTTCAATGACCGCGATATCAGCGCCTTCCACAGCATGGGAATATACTTCGCGCACAGCGCTCTCTGGCATCAAGTAGCCATCAAGATTGCGTGAATACCTGCCAGTCACCTCGGTATGGTAGCTTGGGTCTATGAAATCAAGCCCGACCTTGAAAGGCTGGACCTTGTATCCCATATCCCTTAGCACTGACATTATGCCGATGGAGATGGTGGTTTTTCCGGCTGAGGAACGGTCTCCGCCGATGAGGATGCGGGGGATGTCTATTTTATCCTTCATATTTTATAGTTGCGTTTTGTTTTCAAAAAGGGTAATTGTTCTTGGCATTTTTAATTTTAACAAGGCTATTCTTCTTTTATCCTTCAGCCTCCAACTCTTCTGTCTGCCCAAAAGTAGCTGTGATAGGCAGCGTTTCCGACCTGGCCATATGTTCAAATCGTTTCTCAAAATTTAAAATAGTGAAGCCAACTATCTCCTTTGTCTTTGGGTCAATTCTAATAATAACATCATTGCCTATCTCTCTGGAAATCGCTTCTTTTGGTTTGCCAATTGCGATATCGAGGACATCTCCTTTTTTATCGAAGAAAAATTTCAATTTTTTTCCCATACAATCTCACCTTTTTTTATTCTATCGGTGATATACGCTGTAACTATCGATTCTTCATCAAGCCTGACTACAACGCACATATGCTTTCCCTGGTATATATGCCCATAATACCTATAAAACAGCACCACGTTCTCGTTGTATACGCTCTTCTTGATTAATTCAGGATCTTCCAGGACGCCTTTCAAATCCTCTAACATATCTTTAAGCTCAGGGTGCGTCTCAACAATATGATTCCAACCTTCTTCGGTGAGCTTAATCCTCCGACTGAACCTGTCATTGAACTCCATTAAAGCATGCCCACCTTTAACCTGCGTTGATCTGCGGTTCTTTATATTTTATATCCTTGTAAGTTCTCTCAATTTGCTATCGTCAAGCGGCGTAGGGATTTTACCTTCTTTATTTTCCATTATACTTTGTGCAAGTTTACGGTAAACTTCTGCAATCCCTGAATCCGGCGCCTTTTCTATAACAGAAAAGCCCTCTCTTTCGCATGTCTGCACTAGGACATCTTTCGGGATAAATGCGATCAACCTGCTCCCTATCTCCTTTGCGAACCCGCTGACAATATTTTCCTCATTCGGTGCGCCACGGGAGTTGCAGATAACGCCATTGAGCGTCATCTCAAGGCGTGAAAGCCCTTTGCAGATATTATTTGCTGCATACAGCGGCATATATTCGCCAGATGTAAGCACATACGCCTCGTTCACGAGTCCTTTCTTGACGGGCGCTACGAATCCCCCGCATACGATGTCACCAGGCACGTCGTATATTACAAGATCGGTATCCTCTATAGCCTTTGAGATTTTCTTAAGGAGACCTATAGCCACGATAATCCCCCTGCCTGCGCAGCCGATTCCCGGCTCGGGCCCTCCGATCTCGACACATCTTACACCTTTATACCCGCTGAATACGATATCCTCTTCCCTGATGTCCATGCCCTGCCTCATCAGGTCCATGATCGTGGGTATGCGTCTTCCGCGCAATAACGTGATCGAGGAGTCACTTTTCGGGTCGCATCCTATTATCGTAACACGGTGGCCCTCATCTGCGCATGCTGCTGCGACGTTGGATGCGGTACTTGATTTGCCGATTCCGCCTTTCCCGTAGATCGCTATCTGCTTAGGCACCCTTGCTCATCTCCCGCAGCGTGGCCCCGAATTCAGACTCTACGATGTGGTTTACCCCCAGCGTCTTTGGATGCAGGTCGATCTCCACCATTACATGCTGGTGCCCCATCTCCTTTAACGGCACTACCTGGCGCGGACCGTTGGTAATGGAGAACAGCTCCATGTTCTTCAGATGATCCATGGGCAGAGCATGTGGAACCCCTGTTATAACTGCAAAATCAAAATCCTGATATTTTTCACCGATGATCCGGCTTGCTGTATCCCCGGCTATGGGATATTCATCCAGCCCGCCTGTAATGTGATGGATATCCATACCTTTTCGGATCAGTTCTTCCTTAATTTCGCTGGCATTTCTCCTGTTCTTGGGAAGTCCCACATTCTCATCAAGGTTTGCCATGTTTATTATCTGCGAACCCGGGCCGGTCTTCCCTGCCACCTCGGCCACATCAAGATTAATATCCGCGAACATGAAGGCAGTTTCTTTCTTCGCATTAAGTATGTTCAGCCCTTTTTTCCCCTGCTTCATCAACTCAAGCAATCTCCCCGCGACCTTGAATTTCAAATCCCCCCTGCTGGGTGCAAGATACTCTTTGCTTGCTGCCCCGTGGCGCTTCTCGACCATGGTTGCTTCTTTCAGGAGCGCCTTTTGTCTTTCGAACTCTGCTTCGCTTATGATCCCGGCAGCAAGAGCAGATTCAAGCGCAATGATTACACCTTTTGTGTTATCCCTGTAGCCTGCATGGACTTCAACCTCGATAACAGGGACGTCGGGCTGCACGTCCATGACAGCTTCATGCAGTTCTTCACCTATGATCATGCTTGCGCACGTCCCAACTATCCCTATGCGTTTAGGATTAAAACGTCTGATAACCTTTTCGAGGACTTCGACTAAGGAATCATGTCCCCCGAAAACAAAACCTGATTCGTCAAGGGACGTCGTAACAACCCTCATGCCGTCCTCTTCAAGTAGTCTTGCGTGCTTGAAGCAGCATCCCGGCGGTCCGTGCAGTATCACGACATCGGTGTCGAGGTCTCTCAGCGTGTATAATGCGGCAACGATAGAACTTGGCCGCGGATGCATTATAAGTGGTTCTTTCTCTTTTACAGGCATTTTTTTCTCCGAAGTTACAGGCCCGGTGCGGGTCTTATGAAAACCGTGATTTTAGCTTATATACACCTGTTGTGATAATACTTTCGCACTACTTGTGATAACATTCAATTAAAAGGTCAGATCGAGTTTGTCGATATCAATTTTTTTGATAGTCCAGTTATAGTACTGGAGATGAACGAACAGCCCAAGGGCGATGAGCAGATAACTGAATATGTAAATCGAGTCAAGAAGCGTTCCTGTGTGAAAATCATTGGTCAACTCTTGATAGGATATTTTAGAGATGATCTCAAAAATATAATCTCCTATTGTGCTGATAATTATTCCTATAACTACAATGGTAAAAGTAATACTCTCTCTTTTTTCTTTGTTGGATTGTTTCCTGTACAGGAATAGTATTGGCAAAAGCATAATGACGATCGCATTATCTACTATCCGGAAAAGTATTTTTGTCAATACATCAGTATCGAACACAATCCTGTAATTAAGCAGGAAATATGCTACTATGAAATTTCCAAGGATGAACATTAAAAATATGACCATCCATTCTTTTTTATGCATGGTCGTGAGGTCAGTTATCTTTAAGATGTTCATACACGCCCTGATGAGAAATATGTAGGCAATACCTGCCACCAATAGAGAAATATATTGGAGATTACCGAATAACGAGAAAACCCAGGACCAGAATAAGTCAAGATTGGCAAAAAAAACAAATAATATGAAGAAAGCAAGGTTTAAGAATACTTTCTTAAGTTCCCTCTCATAGCTCGAAGCTACCTTAAGTGAAAGTAAAAATGCCGCAAAAAGGGCTGCGAGCATGACATCTACAGTATAGATCCCGGCAATGGTTCTCGGCAAAAGCAGAGTTATTATGGATATGCCGAGTATTACTGGAAATGTGATCTTTAGAAATAGCCTGGGATTCATAAGTAAATAATCCAACTGATTTAATTTAAGCTTTTTGAGTATCTTTTAATAAAAATCACCAGAATGAAAAATATCAAAATCAGACCCGGTATTCCTGCCTCAGGCCCATAACTTCCCCCGGTAAGTAAACCCGAACCCGTGTATGCGGACTTAAACAATCCGGGCTGGGTATAGGACATGGTAAAAATATTATACTGGAAAAAATTCCATGCGAAATGGAACCCGATCGCAGCTTTGAGCCCCTGCTTCACATAGAGCATCCCCAAAACTGCCCCAAGCATACCGACCACTGCAAAAGCAATGATCCCATTAGAAAAACCAAGTCCATAATAAATAAAAGTCGGGATATGAATCGCAGAAAACATAAAAGATGAAAGTAGAATACCTGTGCGGATTCCAGTCTCTTCTATCAGGTTTTTTAGAATATAACCCCGAAAGGAGAGTTCTTCCCCCATAGCAACGACTGCCTGTAAGAATAAAAATGAAACAAGCATGCCAGGATCAAAATTATATCCTTCGATTTTTATCCCCCCTGCGATTAATTCCATGGAAAATATCGTCCCGATTAATACCGACCCTAGAACCAATCCGGTCACTGAATTCTTACCCCAGTAGAGACCATTGCTTAAATAACAGACTAAAAAAATTAAAATTATATAAATGGTATATGGTAAAAAAGGTGAAATGGAGGCCAGTGCACCACTAAAGGCAACGAGTCCGATCATCAGCAAAAAAAACATGAAACTTTTTATTATGGGTCTCATACTACTTCTTGCGACGTATCAAGTTCTACACGATCTTTGATGTGGACTTTCATCCTTTTTGTCGGGGCGATCATTCCCCGTATCTTTGAAACGATCAATTGGTTGGTTATGTTGTCCCCGCTGACCACATTATCAAGATCGAACACTACATCGCATTTATTCACTATCATATTCTCCATATCTTTTTTATGCGTATCCTTGAAAATGTACAGGTAGCATATGCTGCCGGAATTTGATGTGACCTCGTAAATCTGGTTCAGCAGACGTCTTAATTTGTCACGGTTATCGATCAGATCGATATAAAAAGAGAAGTTGTCTATTACTATCCTGTTATCTTCGCCGGCCTTTATCTGTTTTAGCGAGTGCTCTGTGAACAGGGAGATTTCATCATCCTTTCGCATCGACACAGGATTAAAATACCTGCTTGTATTGACCTGCATGTCCTCGTTGCTGCTCGGACCTATTATAAACATACAGTTCGCATTCCCGGCTGCATGACATTGGGTTTCATAAGCGCTCAATTCCAGATCAAGAAGAGAAGAAAGAAGACCCGCGAACAGGCCGGCATGATAGTAGCAAATACCTTCCTTGAAACCTGAAAGCTCATTGCATTCAGGGCAATTGCTGTATTCTATGGTGAACATTTTATTTTTCGGATCGATCTGGGAAAAACGAAAGCTGCTTTGCTCCCTGGTTTTCATAAGTTTGGTAAATACCTTGGTGCATAGGTCTCCAAGGATCTCGATCACTTTTTCTTTTGTCCAGAATTCGAATTTCCAGAGCGTATCCCTGGGCAGTTTAACGCTTTCAGTGAAAATTTTTGCATCCTTCTTTGCACTGTTGTATGACAGCTCATATAGATTTTTTTTGAAGGTTGGTGGTTGATTGTCTTTTTCCTCGTAGTTAAATCTGGTATATATATCAATGAACGAAATGTTTTTTGAATCAAATCCCAGTTGCTGTGATCCAAGCAGCATATGTTCCGGTTTGCGCTCAGTGGTGAAGTACAGGACTTTCCCTACCGATGCAAGCTGGTATATCATTACTTCTGCCATGGATTTCGGATTTATCAGGCAGCATACCATGGAACCGGCAGGGATGCCACCGCCAAGTATGTTGTCTAAAAGCGGCACACCTGATGATTTTATGACCATTTTCTCAAGTCTCATCTGTGGCTAATAATTCGCCAACGATATATATATTAAGTGTTGGATTGTCGCAGTTCCCCACTACCAGAGGGATCCATCGTCCAGTTCCTTGCGCAGGGAATCTATTGCCACAAAAATCCCGACGAATCCAAGCGCCCACTCCGGATATTTTATAAACAACATGGGTTCTCCGGCTGAAAAATACACGTATCCCGAAAAATTTGCATACATCCATGTAAAAAGAATAACGATCATATAGCTTATTACAGCCATAAGCCCAAGTACCCTGATATTTTTTATTATTTTTGGAAAATTAATAAATTTGTAAATATTACCTGGAAGGCTATTATTAATGAAATAAGGAGACGAACCTGTTTCCGAAAGACCCGCGTAAGTTACTTCAATTTCACCGTTAGATTGCGCGGGCAGTACCCAGTATGGCGCTGCTCCTGCAATTCCGTGTCCCGGCAGTTCATATGCGATCACCCCGGCATCAGATGATATGATTCCGCCCCAGCCTTCAGCAGAATACCATTTAGAGTATCTGGAAAAATCATTATCGTCCATAGCCTTGTCTTTCCCAGATAAACACTCGCCTGTATTACCATCCTGATGTTCATCTCTCCTGTTTTGGTTATAGGCAGACACAATTATAAATTATTAATATTAATATAAATAGTTACTCATAATGCTAATAATAATGATGACAAATTACAATGTTGCAATGTTATAGCAAAATCTTCAATAAGAGAAGAGCTATAACAGTATTGAAGCGCCCGCACCAACAATTTGGAAATGAATCTCCAGGTGACAAAATGAAAAGAGATCTCGTATTCATAACAGTAATCGGGAAAGACCAGAAAGGAATAATCGCGCGAATTTCAAACGCAGTTTTCAAGCACAATATCAATATCGAAGACCTGAACCAGAAAATCATGGGCGGCTATTTCGTAATGACCATGCTGGCAGATATATCGGACTCACCGGTAACGATCCAGGAATTAAAAAAGGAACTTGCGGTGATAGAGGAGGAGATGCACCTCAGGATACAGGTCCAGCATGAGAATATCTTTAAGGCGATGCACAGGGTGTAAGCATGGAAATCTCACTTGTTGAGGTCATGGAAACTGTCCACATGACACTTTATCATAATTTTGATATAAGGACAGTGACGCTTGGAATAAACCTTAAAGATTGCATCCATTCAGACCTTGAGGTATTCAAATCGAAAGTCTACGATAAGGTCACTGATCAAGGGAAAAAACTTGTGCTTGAGGCGGAAAAGCTTGAAGATAAATACGGTATCCCGATAATCAACAAAAGGATCTCTGTTACCCCGGTCGCCCTGATAGTTGAGTCGTGCTCATGCGATGCACCGCTTGAGATAGCAAAGACACTTGACAGGGCAGCTTTTGACGCAGGCATCGATTTCATAGGGGGTTACGGCGCGCTTGTCCAGAAAGGGATGACGAAAGCGGATGAGCGTCTTATCGACTCGCTCCCCGAGGTTCTTTCTGAAACCGAAAGGGTCTGCGCATTTCTTAATGTGGCATCGACAGTATCGGGAATGAACATGGATGCCGTGATAAGGCTCGGAGGCATCCTGAAAGATATTTCCTGCAAAACCGATAACGGTATCGGCTGTGCAAAATTTGCGGTATTTTCAAATGCTCCCGAGGACAATCCCTTTATGGCAGGAGCTTTTCACGGCGTTGGAGAGCCGGATTTCTCATTGAACATCGGGATCAGCGGCCCGGGTGTTGTGAGAAGCGTGGTTGAGAAGAACAGGGACTGCGACCTGACAGCGCTTTCCGAGGTGATCAAACGCACAGCTTTTAAGATAACAAGAGCGGGTGAACTCATCGGCAGGGAACTTTCCTCCAATATGAATGTGCCTTTCGGGATCGTGGATGTCTCTCTTGCATCGACAACAAAAGTGGGGGATTCGGTGGCGAGGATAGTGGAGCTTATGGGAATCGAGAGGATGGGAGCACCTGGAAGTACAGCCGCGCTTGCCCTTCTCATCGACGCGGTCAAGAAAGGCGGTGCAATGGCCTCAGGAAATGTAGGAGGTCTCAGCGGCACCTTTATTCCAGTAAGCGAGGATTCCTGCATGAGCGCAGCAGTAAAGGCTGGTGCGCTTTCGATAGAAAAACTTGAGGCGCTAACTGCGGTATGTTCTGTCGGGCTTGACATGATCGCCATCCCGGGGGATACGCCCGCCGAGACGATATCGGCTATCATCGCCGATGAGCTTTCTATAGGGGTTGTGAACGGGAAGACCACGGGTGTGCGGCTGATTCCTGTTCCTGGTAAAAGGGCGGGGGATTTTGTGAATTTCGGGGGGCTGCTTGGCGAAACCTATGTGATGGATATAAGTACATTCAGTTCCCGTGATTTCATACTGCGCGGAGGCAGGATGCCAGGCCCGATCACCAGTATGAGGAATTGAGAAAAAACTACCTGATCTGAAATTTGACTCCGATCTTAAATAGCCTCTTCGTAGGTAAATTGATCGCCTCGCAGCCTGTTTTTTCATGGATCTCATTCAATATCTCGCTGAGCCTCTCTTCACTCTCAGCCGAAAGCGTGAACCAGATACTGTAATTCGCGGGTCGCAGATAATTATGCGATACTTCATCGTATTGATTTTTGATCCCTGCAACCTCATCCACCCGCCCCTCCGACACTTTCATGGCCACAAGCGTGCTCACGCCGCCTGTTTTTTTTGTGCTGATTATCGGACCAATGCGCCTGATAGCTCCTTCCTTCCAGAGTCGATTGATGCGCTTTATGACATCTTCCTCTTCCAACCCGAGTTCCTCACCCAGCTTGCGGAATGGCCTGTGGACAAGCGGAAAATCAATCTGGAGCGCATTCAATATTTTTTTATCCGCTTCATCCAATAAGACAATCTGCGGTGAACCCATATTATCACGCCTTTTTCGCCGTAACGGGAACGTACACGCAATACGGCTCTTCGCCAAGATAATCTCCTGTAGCGGCATATGCCCGCGCTCTGCACCCGCCGCATACGGTGCGGTACTCACATATCCCGCATTTCCCTTTCAGTTTCCCGGCGTCCCGGAGTTCATTGAACACCCTTGATTTCTCCCATATCATCCTGAAAGGGCGCTCCCGGATATTGCCCGCAAGCGCAGGCAGATATCCGCACGGGTAAACATCGCCTTTGCTTGAAACGAAACAGAAAGCTGAGCCGCCCAGGCACCCTTTTGTCATGGCTTCAAAACCGTGCGTTTCCCGTGTTATACTTATCCCCTCGGCTTTTGCGCGCTGGCGCATGATCCTGAAATAGTGGGGAGCGCATGTTGCTTTTAACTGTATCTTTGAATCTTTGCTTTTATCATAGAACCAGTTTAATACGCGCTCGTACTCCTGCGGCGGGATTTCATCCTCTTCGATATCCTCGCCCCTTCCTGTGGGCACAAGCAGGAATATATGGAGCGCGGATGCGCCAAGATTTACTGCAAGGTCATAGATATGCGGAATCTCTTCGAGGTTCCTCTTCGTGATCGTGGTATTGACCTGGAAACTCAGCCCCTCGTTTTTCAAAATGCCTATTCCTCGCAGGGCGGCGTCAAAAGCTCCGGGCTCTCCCCTGAATGTATCGTGAGTTGCTGCATTTGAGCCATCGATGCTTATACTTACCCTCTGTATCCCGACCTCTTTTAACCGGCGGGCGATCCCGTTCGTCAGAAGCGTTCCATTCGTAGCGAGCACTACCCGCAGGCCGCGTCCGTTGGCGTATCCTGCAATGTCATAGACATCGGCGCGGAGGAGCGGTTCGCCGCCGGTGAGAATTACAATGGGTTTGTATTCCACAAGTTCATCTACGAAATGCTTTGCTTCAGCAGTTGATAACTCATCAGGCGCAGGGTCTTTGATCGCGGATGCCCTGCAGTGGATGCATGCAAGATTGCATGCGTTCGTAAGCTCCCAGGCGACAAGCCTTGGAGGTCTGGTCTTATTTTCTATCAATATAATCACGCATCATCTTTGGAATTAATTAGCCTTTGATGATTTCGATTAACTTGTAATTTTCGTTGGCTTTCTATTATGGCGAAATATTAAGGAACAGGCTTTGCCCTGTTGAGATATTGATGCACCAGAAAAATAAAGAACCAGAAAGCGAGGGCGCCGGATACTGCACTTTGCCAGCCTGGGATCTCGTTTTCCAGGAAATATTTCAGCATGATGAAAACAATGAAATATAACACCGATGCGGTAGAAGCAGTAAGAAACGGGTTCGTTTTTTTCATACAAAAATACACCAATGTCATTTTAATTTAAGTTGTTTTCCCAGTATTTTACCCAAATTAATCCGAATTTCTCTGCAAAAACATCATGTTTATACGAAATTATTATAAATGAATAAAACTAATGATTTCTTATGGATAGATTGTTAGGTAGTATAATTGATGACGAAACTTTATACAGAATTATTGAAGCAATTATAGCAATCGTCATCATGGTGGCAAGTTATTTTGGTATTCAAATAGCACTGGCGCTGAAATTCGTAAAAAAAGAAGGAAAGAACAAGAATGAACTAATCGCGCAGGCGAGTTCTTACCGGAGTACAATATTCATATTGATAGGCGGGATTTCCATGCTTGTCCATGAATTTCTTGAAGGTCTTGAGAAGGACGCAGCGGATTTTACAACCTATGAAATGCTTGAACTCATTGCGCTTTTAGGGTTGGTTTTGTTCCTGTACGAGTGGCATAAGACATTGAAAAAAATGAAAAATAAAAATATTGACCCGTTCCTGTCAAGACCACCTTGAGATCATTTTCAGATATACCTTTATGTGATAGGCGAATAATCTGATTACTTATGAGTTATCTACAGACCGCATTTGTTATTGTGTGGGTTGTTTTGATCGCGTATATTTTGAACCTGATACGACTTCGAATGGCATTGGATAATGAGCTAAATGTCTTAAAAAGCATAAAATAGATGACTATCGGGACGATTCTGGATTACAGGAATATCGCAGTTGTCGGAATATCGGACGATCCTGAGAGGCCAAGCCATTATGTTGCGGGCTTCCTTGCTGCACATGGATACAACATAATTCCTGTCAATCCCAAACTGACTATATGGGAAGGAAAAAAGTGCTATCCCGATCTTCCCTCAATACCAGAGAAAGTTGATGTCGTGGATATTTTCAGGCGTCCTGAAGCAGTGCCTCCTATCGTGGATGAGGCAATTGCAATAAAAGCGAAGGTCGTGTGGATGCAGGAAGGTATCGTAAATGAAGAAGCTGCTGCAAAAGCCAGAGCCGCAGGGATCGAGGTCGTGATGGACAAATGCATGATGAAAGAATATAAAAAGCTTTTATCGCATTAACCGCATTACCGCATTAAGCAAAATATTTATAGCTTGCTGACCATAGAAATAATCAGGGGAAATAATCAGGGAGGTCAGGTTATATGGATAAACAGATCACTATTCTCGGTTTTGCAGGCAGCTTGCGAAAGGGTTCTTACAATAAAGCTTTATTACGAGCAGCTTCGGAACTGCTGCCAGAGGAAGTAAAACTTGAAATCTTTGACCTTGAAGGAATTCCTCCTTATAATATGGATTTAGAGAACAGGATGCCAGAAAAAGTTAAGGAGTTCAAAGCAAAAATCAGATCCGCAGATGCGTTATTAATAGCCACGCCGGAACATAATTATTCCATGCCCGGGGTTCTTAAAAACGCAATCGACTGGGCTTCACGACCATACGGGGACAACTCCTTTGACGGCAAGCCCGCTGCCGTAATGAGCGCATCGCCCGGAATGCTCGGAGGCGTTAAAGCGCAATTTCATCTGCGACAGACATTAGTTTTCCTGAACGTCCACCCACTTAACCGGCCTGAGGTCGTTGTAACTTTTTGCGGAGAAAAGATCGATGATAAGGGAAGAGTGATAGATGACAAAACGAGGGAAAAGATCAAAGAATTGATGGAAACACTGGTTACCTGGACAAAACGACTGAAAGGGGATTAGTTCCAATGCAGGAAATTAAGGATATAGGGTTGCGGGGAATCCCGGTTGCCGATACAAAAATAAGTGCGGTAGACGGGGAAAAAGGCAAATTGATCTACAGGGGTTATGACATAAGCGACCTTGCCCGTTCTTCAACTTTTGAGGAAACTGTTTATCTGCTGCTCTACGAGACCCTCCCGACCGCGAAGGAGTTAGAAATATTTAAAGAAACACTGGCAGCTGAAAGGCATCTCCCGGCCGGCATTGTCAGGCATCTTAAAAAGAGGAATAAGGCGGCTCTTCCCATGGATGTGCTGCAATCTGTAATACCGATGCTTGCGGATTTCGATAACGAGGCAAGATCAGGGACAAAAGGCGCCACGCTAAAAACATCAGTCAGGCTTATTGCCAAAATGGCGACGGTTGTTGCTTACTGGGAGAGGATAAGACGGAACCTTGATATCAAAAAGCCGGATGAAAACCTCGGGCACGCAGCGAACTTCCTTTATATGCTGAAAGGAAATATCCCCGATGAAGGGACGGCAAAAGATTTTGATACATGCCTTATTCTTCATGCAGAGCACTCCTTTAATGCCTCTACTTTTACAGCAAGGGTAGTGGCTTCCACCAGGGCCAATATGTATGCAAGCGTGGGTGCTGCTCTAGGGGCGCTTTCAGGAGAACTCCACGGCGGGGCCAATACCCAGGTAATGAAAATGCTTTTAGAAATTGGGGAAACCAAGAAAGTGGAGGAATGGGTAACTGAAAAATTAGATGCAGGTGAGCGGATCATGGGTATGGGTCATGCGGTCTATAAGGTAATAGACCCCCGTGCCAGGATATTATATAGTATTTCAGAAAAACTTGCAGAACGGACCGGAAATAAGAAATTGTTTGAAATATCCCGGAAGATTGAACAGGTGACCAGGGAAGAGTTTAAAAAACGAAAAGGAAGAGATATTTATCCCAATGTTGATTTCTACAGCCCGTCAGTCTATTACACGATGGGAATAGAGCCTGACCTCTTCACGTCGATATTCGCTGTTTCGAGGATCTCAGGATGGTGCGCGCATATCATGGAGGAGAAATTTGCGGAAGCCCAGCCCAAGGCTGTCCTCTATAGACCTGAAGCCCAGTACATAGGTCGGTACTGCGGGAATGAAGGATGCAAATACGTGCCTGTGGGAGAGCGGGATTGACAGGTTTTGTAAATTAAATTTTAAGATTTAAGATTAAAGTCCGCCAACCAAAAAAATATAAAATTGAATTCGCTCCATGTTCGGAGATTGAAAGTCAGGTACTAACGGTTTTAAATAAATTATAAGCCGTAAGATATGCCCCTATTGCGATCACGATGCCAGAAACCATTATGAGAATCATATAAGGCGCGGTTGCCGCATCGATCATAGCCCCATTTCCTTCTATGGAAAGGGACGAACCGATATACCCTGCGATAAGCATCAATATATACATAATAGCGATACCTGAATTAAGTAGCCAGAAGCCCATATTCCCTATTTTTTCGCTATGCAGGGGCTTATCTTTTATAAGCATATGGATTCCTCCGAATATTGCCATGCTGACCCAGCCTATCAGGTTGATATGAGAGTGTGCTCCGGCGAATAATGGCGATTGAAGTGCAAAATCATGAATTGGTTTTACAGTCAGAAGCACCCCCATTGTTATGCCTATAATGAAGTAAATAAGAGATGTTTTTAAGAATTTTTCACCTAATGTCATTTTTAGACCTCTTTTTCCCTGAGTTCTATTTTTCCACTTTTGAAATAAAAGTTAGTTTCCGACAATATCCGGTTTAAGGCCTGATACGGCTGCGAACACATCTTCTCTTTCTTTTTGAGGCACCTTGAATTTATCCAGCGTGGCTGTCAGAAGCTTGACAGAAACCTGCCAGTCGCTCTCTGTTATATTAAGTCCTGTATGTACTGTCTTCATGTCGCGACCAGTATAAACACAGGGTCCCCCTGTGGCCTCGCACATCATGTCTACAATCAATTGTCTCATTTTCTTTTTTGAATCTGTACAGTGACCCATAAAGAAACGGCCAAGTTGCTTATCAGCAACCAGGCGACCTATCAAGTCGTCAACCACCGCTGCTATTGAATTATATCCACCAAGTCTTTCATATAGAGATTTTTGCATCGTTTTCCTCCATTTTTTATTAACTTTCCCACTATAGATGCACTTACCACACCATCCTTTCGGACAAATCCCCATGCATCTCGGATTTTTTAAGATGCAGTTTGAATTTCTAAGGAATTTAACCCTACTATCATCGTTTTTGATATCACCTTCCTTGTTACAAAATGAATTCTCAAGGTATTTAAAACTTTTTACTTTTTATAATGAATATTAATTATAATGCTCATGCTTTGGGGTCATAAAAGGAGCGTGATTTCGCTTTTTACGTGAACTGATGGGCAGCGCTTGTTTACGCCAACATACATCACATATTTTATCAGTCCGGCGCGCCGGTATGAACCGATGCAGCCACTGTTTCTGAAAGATTTGCGAAGGCGCCACGTATTTATAATTGTTGTAATATATTTATAAGTTTTTCGTTCTTTGCGCTCTTCGCGGTGGAGTCACCAGCAGCGAACCTGCGTTAACTAGTCTTGTGGTAATCCGCTAAATACTCTGTTCCTGCAATTTCTCCTGCACCCACATATTTAAAAGAGTGTCTGGAGATATGCCGCGCTGACTGGCAAGTGACTGTATCTTTTCAGATAATTTAGTATCGACAGCATAGTTAAATCATTCTGAAAAAATCAGTTGGCTCTGATGATTAAATTAAAATTTTTTAAAAATTGGTTTCGTTTCTCAAAGGCAGTCGGGTAGTCATAAAATCTACAAGCATGATGAAGGGAAACAAGTACAAAAAAATTGGCACAACAAACAACGGCAGACTATATTAAACTGAACTGCCGTTGTTGTTTTGCTGGTTAATATCTTCTCTACTCAGATTGCCTCCTCACTACCGGTGGACCGAATCATTGCTCTCCTTCTGGTCTTTGCCCTGTTTAGTATCCTGCTCATTATCGTGTTTCTTTTCATTCTTCCCCATCACAACCAGCGGTCGTATCATATCGTGCTCTTCATGCTCCAGGATGTGGCAGTGCCATACATACTCATGCCCGCCTGTGCGCGGGCTTTCCGGGACTTTGAAGGGAACTTTGGGCAGGTCGAACTTCATGATAACCGTAGTGACCTCACCGGGATTCATTTTGACCGTTTCTTTCCATCCAAGCTCAGTTGAATCAGGACCTGGGCTGGACCCTGGTAGGTCGGGACGCCATTCGAATAATGGTACACTCCGTTTGCGTCTATGAACGGCTGCCGCGCAAGTACCTGGACATTCACCAGATGGAAGTGAATCGGATGCGTATCTCCTGTGAGATTGGCGATCTGCCAGACTTCGGTAGCGCCTGGCTAGCGCCGCAGTAACAAGCACCATTATGCCGAGAATCCCTGCCACGTACATTACAATTCCCTTTACCGGACCTGTCCCACTGCATACAACAAAACTAATCCGATAGCAACCCTTAAAAGACGGTCAACTGTTCCAGCATTTTTTTCCATAATTCCTCCTGTGGAGTTTCTATAGATACTTCAATGGATGTACGAAATCGTATGATACTCAACAGGGAAAGAAGGAGCGTCATGTTGTTGAGGCATTGACGCTCTTGTTTTTCCCATTTGGTGGTGGTAACCCCCATCCTTCTATCAACACGATCGCTCCATCATGATTTCAAGGGAGTCGAGTGGAGTATGAAGCTAACGTATTGAGAATATTATTTAAAAAAGTAATACTTTAAAAGTTAATATGTTGTAAAGCCAAATATCAGAGACATATAACTAAGACATGGAGCAAAAAAATATAACCTGATTACAGGGTTAAAACATACGTTTCAAACGTATATGGCACATATATATTTCGGCACCTTATATATATTTAAGCAGAGTACAATTTTTAAAAAACGCAACCTTGTATCTTTGAAGAACAAAAGTGTTTTATAAGAAATATAAATATTAAATATAAAATATGTTTTATTTACTATTCCATTAGACTATTGATATTTGCTTTAAAGTCCTTAACTCCGCAATTTTTTGGTCGTGAAGAAAAATCGAATTTACCATCTCAGTATTTAATATTTATCTTAATATTATATGGCAGCGAAGAAATTTAATTGTATCCCTTTAAATTGATAATATCGGCACTGGGAAACATATAAATATCATGTTAACATTTTATCTATAACAGAATCTTCTGAGTGGTGAAAATTCTGAAAGTGGGTGAAAAAATGGAAACAACCGAGCTAACTGAATTGAAAAATTTAAATGAATTGTTAACGAATTCGGAGCCTATGATATCGAGTAAAGAGGACGCTCCGGAGATGGATCTCAGTACAAAGGATAAAGCCCTGGGTATTGTTTATGACGGATACACGGCCTTGCCTAAATTGTATCATGGGGTTTTTCTTGATCCTTTAAAGAACCTGATAACAACAGAAGATTACGAAACGATAATGCATGCTTTAAATGGTTCCGAAGGTCCGTGGGGAGATTGGATGGCATCGATAAACCAGCGTTCCACGGGTTACCAGAAAGATGCCACACATGCCTTCGAAGAAACCGTAGCTGATTTTTACGATGGTTTCTTATCGAAGGAGGAACGCGCCGGCATAAAGCCACCAGACTATGAAACTGTTTCTCCACTTGTTAAATGGGGTAAACCTGCCGATGGTCCATTTACATGGCCGGCAGATACAGGTGTGAAGCTGGGAATGAAAATGGCAGTTGTTAATATGCCACCTGCATATTCAAAAAACATTGCACTGTGGGCAGCTCTCGGCCATGAAACAGGCGGTCACGATGTCCTGCATGCTGATGAAGGGCTCTTGAATGAAATTGGAAATACGGTAGCTTCAGAAATAATGAAACACGAAAATGATCCTGCGTTCCAGGAGGAGAACGTAACATTTAATGGAAGAAAAATATCAGTTGCGGAATTTGCTGCATCGTATTGGAAGTCCACAATGGACGAAACGGCTTCAGATGTTTGCGGGCTTCTTAATCTGGGGCCTGCTGCCGGAGTAGGTCTTTCGGTTCTGTTGATACCCATCAGAGGAGGCAAATTGATCCCATATGGTCCTGCCATGGATGTACACCCCATCGACGCTCTCAGACTATTTCTCGCTGCAGATGTAATTCGTGGCATGCCTGATCTTGATGTTAATACAGCGAATGCATGGGGCGACGCACTTGATGGTATAGCGGATAAATACATCTCAAACAAAAATGGATTTGGACTGTATTCTAAGACACAAAATGGCGATGTACACTGGGATGCTATCATGCCGTATAACGGAATGAGAGAAACTGTCAAGATTGTGGCTAATACCATTGCTTTTAAACCCCTTAATACCCTGGAAGGTCATAGTTTATCAGAAATAAATGCGTGGGCTAATTCGGACGAAGAATTGACTTTACGCATAGTCGATGACTTTGTGAACAAGAGACAACCATCGCTTGAACCTGGCCCGGGCGGGGAGACCGTATATGCAGCTCACATCCTTTCTGGCGCGGTGCTGGCTTTGACAAATTCCCCAGACGTTGAGGATATAACCGGACTTGCGATATCAGCACTAAATGAATTGTACAGCGGCAACCCTGTATGGCGTGGATTCCCTGTCCGCTTCAGGAGTGATGCGCATATTCACAGTTTAGTACCTGAATATGGAAAAAGTATTCCAGATCAAATCAGTTAATGCTCCTGGATTAGCATGCGGGCAAAGGGGAAATGATATGATAGACACAAGAAACATGAACCGCTATGGCAATATTTCCCCGACTCCCCGTACGATGAATAATTGGTTTACGT
>CABMIA010000108.1 GCA_902386085.1 uncultured archaeon | reverse complement strand
TTACGAAAACGTCCTCCGCCGGCTTTATGTTGAGAAGTGCGGATACGAGATCCTGCCTGAAAAAGATTCGCCTTATTATGATGAACTCTACGAAAAAAGCATGGAATACCTAAAACTCGTCAATCTCGACAAGAAAGCAGAGCATTCATCAGCAGTACTCAGCGGCGGGGAAAAACAGCGGTTACTAATCGCAAGGCAACTGGCAGCGAACCCCCATCTTCTTCTTCTTGATGAACCCGCGACCATGACCTGCCCTGCAACAAAGCAGGAGGTTCTCGATTCAATAAAGAACGTGAATGAGAAAACAAAACTCAAGACCCTCGTCGTCTCACACCTGCCTGAGGTCCATTCATACCTTGCCCACCGGGTTCTCTGGCTTGATGACGGAAGGATAATCGAGGAAGGGGAGCCGGAATACGTATTGAAGAAATTCCTCAAGAAATTGAAACCTGCAGTTCCGATGCCCCAGCGTACATCTGACAAAGCGGTGATCAAGGTAACAGACCTCTCGAAACGGTACTGGCTTATCAGGCAGGGCGAAGTGCTCGACCTTGACAGCATCAACCTTGAGTTCAAGCAGGGTGAGATCGTTGCGCTCATAGGTCCGAGCGGGGCAGGAAAAACTACGCTCCTTCATGCCATGGACGGTCTGGTCTTTCCTGATGAAGGTGAAATAGAATTCCTGGTCGATAACGAATGGATCGAAATGTCCACGTATTCCCCTAAGAGAATGGAAGTACGAAGGATCACCAGCATCATGTACCAGGAGTTCGCCCTGTCACCTCATTCCACGATAAAGCAGCAGCTTGCTTACAAGCTTGGCGTGAAAGGGCAGACTGTCGTGGAAGATTCAAGAAAACGCGCCAAGGAGCTTGGCATTTCGGAAAAAGACCTTGACGAACTGTACAGGATGACGGACGTCCCTGAGGAGAATTCCAGGGAGACGCTTGCAAAAATGGGATATACCCCTGCAATCCTTGGGGTGCTTTTCCCGAGCTACCCGCTTACCGAGGTATTGAATTATGCAAAACCGGTATTCGAAGCCGTGGACCTGCCGCTGGGCGTTCTTGATGTAAAACCCTACCAGATGAGCGGCGGCGAGAACGTCAGGGCAGCGCTTGCTCTTGCTCTTGCATCGAAACCTTCGATTTTACTGCTGGATGAGCCCTTTGGCGACCTCGATCCGATAACGCTGCGCGATGTGTCGAATTCCCTGAAAAATATCAATAAGACGTTCAATACAACAATCGTATTCGTAAGCCACCACATAGATTTCATCAAAGAGGTGGCGCAGCGGGAAATCCTGATAGATAAAGGGCATATTGTCATGGACGGCGACCCGAAAAAAGTATGTGATGAATTTATAAACGCCAGTTGTGCACGATACCTCCAGGGTGCATCCCTTTATGAAAGATAACTTTTTGGTAATGTAACGCATTAATCATACAATGACACAATCAAGGAAACTGCTATGGTATTTTGCCATTGTTTTCATTTTGCTGATCATCATATCCGCCAGCCTGAACCTGATTTTTGCAGGTAAGGATTTCGGTATTTCGAAAAACAAGGTGGAAGTGATCTACGTGCAGGGTTTGATGCTTACAGGCAGTATTCCCACAGGACTCGGGGTCGCTACATCCGAGGAGATAACAAAAAGCCTGAAAGATGCATCAGATGATGAAGGAGTTCGGGCGATCGTGATGAGGATAAACAGCCCCGGAGGTTCCCCGGCTGCGGCAGAAGAGATCATAGCTGCCATGAAAAAAACTAAAAAACCCATTGTGATATCAATGGGAGATATAGCGGCCAGCGCCGCGTATTACATTAGTGTGCCTGCGAACAAGATTATCGCCAATCCGGATACCATTACAGGAAGTATAGGAGTTATCTGGGAATTCCAGAACAGGTCGAAATTCTATGATAAGGATGGCACTTCATTTTATATTTCAAAGTCAGGAGAATTTAAAGACATGGGCGGGGACTGGAGAGGCCTGTCAGATGATGAAAAAAGGTACGCTGACCAGATAATAGCAGAATCGTACGCCCGTTTCGTGACCGAAGTGGCAAGGGACAGGAATCTCTCCCTCGGTAAAGTCAAGGACCTCGCAGACGGCAGGGTTTACACCGGGGCAAAAGCAAAAGAGCTCGGGCTTGTTGACGATTTCGGAAGCCTCGATGATGCGATCGATAACGCTGCAGCTCTTGGAGGAATAGAAGGCAAACCTGAAGTCATCTACGCAAATAAACCGTCGCTTGCACAGTTGCTTTTCGGTGGGGAGAAGCAGACGTCGCAGTTCACGGGTTACTATAATGAGAGTCCCTATGGTCGGCTGTTGTCGATATCATGATTTTAATACCAATCATCATCCGCATTTGGAACGTTTCCTTATATCCATTACCTTCTTTTCCAGGTCTGAAGGTAAGCTTTCTTTTAATTCACCTGAAAAATAATCATACCTGGCCGCCAGGGATATTTTCGAGGCAAGCGCCCGTGCGATTTTCCCGCGCTGATTTCTTGGAGCAGAATTCACATACGGGTGCCTGAAAATCAGCCCGTGCTTCGGGGATGTGGCTTTACCTTTCAGGTGTTTGAAAAGGGCATTGTTCGCCCCTATTACCTGAACTGTACTTGACGGCATTGAGGCGAGTTTTTCAAGGCTGCCTGCAATGCACAGCAGGCGCGCTCCAAGTAGATGCCCGGCGATGTTTGTTATGTTCGGGGAAAACAGCATCATTTCCTCTTTCAGATGCCCTTCAATGGATAGGCGAGCATCGTATAATCCGATAAGTGCGGCAGCAAAGGATTGCATTATCCCCGGAGCCTGCCCCTTCGCAGTTTCCTTCATCCCTATTATATACTTGGCAAGTTCGATGCCTTTTAAATTAGTCTCCCCAAAATTCAGCATGTACCATTCTTTCAGCCTCTCGGCAAGGATGTTTCCAGTTTCATCGATGTCGTCTATTGCCTCTACTGCTGCGATTATCTGCCTGTCCTTTGTCACGGCCTGTGACATCTGTTTTTTTACAAGTTTGATGTTGAGTTCATGAAGCATGCGGTCGTACTCTTCGTTTGAACTTACAAAACCGTATTTTACTGCCATGTCCCGGATATCTTCACCTGCAACAGTTCCCCTTAATAACAGCCGCTCCTGCGGAAGCCGGCTCAGGATAGCATCAATGTCTTTCTGGAATAATTCAACACCCGCTATCCTGTCTCCATCGAGTGTGAAAATCCCGAACCATGTTTTTACCTGCATGTACCTGTCTTCTCTAATAAATGTCCTCATATACAATGCTTTGGCAACCTTTTTATCTTGCGAATTCAAAGTAGAATTATGCCAGGCATTGCCCGCCGCGACCCGGATCTCTGCAAATTCTGCGGCATTTGCAGGAATAATGTGACTTGCCCTGCGGGTGAGGCTTTGAGCGAGAACTGCATCGGTTGCGGGGCATGCGTGCTTGCGTGTCCGGGTGGGGCAATAAAGATAGTCGGGGATAGGGCCGGAAGGAAAGAGATCAGCATCTCTATCGATGGCAAGAGTTTCCTGGTTCCTGAGAGAATAAGCCTGAAGAATGCCCTTCGCTATGCAGGCATTTATTTTCCTGAGGAGACAGAGCACTGCGGCGTGGGAGGATGCTGGCGCTGCGCCGTGCTTGTGGATGGAAGCCCAAAGCCGTCATGTATCACTTCAGTGGAAGAAGGGATGGTGATTGATACAAGACCAGAGATGGAACCGCTGCGTGTGGTGACAGGCTTTGGTCCCCATATGGTCGGCGGTGTGGGAACGCCTATAGGGATAAGGGATTATCGCTCACCTGTTGAAGTTGCCCTTTTTACCCACGGCTGCAACATGCGATGCCCCCAGTGCCAGAACCATGTCATGGCATTCACAGGAGGTATGGAGATGAAACCTGATGAAGCTTCCGTTTTGCTCAGCAATATGCGCAGGATTTATCGAGTGCAGAGAATGGCTTTTTCAGGCGGTGAATGCACGCTGAACAGGCGCTGGCTCATCCAGTCGATAAAAGAATTGAAAAGATTGAACCCGGATGAAAAGGCAAGGATACATGTGGATACAAACGGTTCGCTGCTGACAGAAGATTATCTGGATGAGCTGGTATCTGCAGGCATGACTGATGCAGGTATCGACCTGAAGGGAATGAAATTAGAGACATTCCGGAGGATAACCGGCACCAGGGATAGCGAAAGTGCTGAATACTATCTCAAAAATGCATGGCATGCGGTAGAATATCTCATAGAAAACTACCCGCAGGTTTTTGTGGGAATAGGCATTCCATACAACCAGGTTTTGATATCGAGAGAAGAAATCCTGGAAATCGGGGGGAGAATTGCCGGCATAGACGAATCAGTCCAGGTATGTGTGCTCGATTACCGCCCCGCTTTCAGGCGGTTTATGGAGCAGCCTGAGATAGTAGAAATGAAAGAGATAAAAGAGATACTGGACGGCGTGGGTCTCAGGAACGTCATTGCCCAGACTTCCGCCGGTCACATCGGGCCGCTATAGAACTTTCAGGAAATTGAACCAAGAGCGGGGACATACAATTGTGATGGTAGAGAAACATCTATCCCGTTGCCTGCATCCTGGCGAGTGTGGCTTTTATCTCAGCGATCTCAAGCTCCTGCTTCTGGAATTTTTCCTCAATAAAGGATGACAGGCTGAACTTAGTATCCTTTGCATCAATTTCTATTCTTGACAGAGTCGAATTAACATCAGATAAAGTGGATTTCATATCAGAAGTATCTACTTTTATGGTTTCAAGCAATTCTATAGACCTGTCCTGCTTTTCCAGCATCTTATCCTGCCCATCCCCCAGTCTGTTAAATCCAGAGGTCAGCGTATTATTCAAACCACCAAACCCCTGATTCATGGCAACAATTACATCCTTCAAAAGCTCTGCCGCTCTATCGAGGCGTTCATCCGGCTCGCCTTCCCTTACCAATTTAAAAAAGCCTGAGCCATACCAAGCAGATTCTTTTAAATAATAATGAACTTAGCGCAAGTATATTTTATACGTCTATCTGTTGATCATTGGCCTGCTATTTCAATTCAGAGCCGCAAGCCCCATTCGTGAAGAGATGGCATGCCACAGCATGTTCTTCATCCGTAATTCCAGGCTCGGTCTCTTCACAGACTTTCATTTTTTTCGGACAGCGCGTATGGAACCTGCAGCCGTTCGGGGGATTTATCGGAGATGGAACTTCTCCACTCAATTTTAGCCTTTTAGCTTTCAAACCCGGAACAGCAGACAACAGCGCCCGGGTGTATGGATGTAAGGGATTACTGAAAATCTCTTCACTATTCCCCTGCTCCACGATCTTCCCGAGATACATAACAGCCACCCTGTCAGCGATATGTTGTACAACAGAGAGATTGTGCGCAATAAAAAGGTACGTCAGGCCGTATTCTTTCTGCAGGTCCATAAGCAGGTTCAGTATCTGGGCCTGGACCGAGATATCAAGAGCGCTCACCGGTTCATCCGCTATAATAAGTCGCGGCCTGACCGCCAAAGCCCGTGCAATGCCTATCCTTTGCTTCTGGCCGCCGCTCAATTCATGCGGATACCGGAAGGCAAAATCAGATGGAAGCCCAACCTTTTCCAGCAGTTCGCTGACCCGGTTTTTTCCTTCTATCCCATGTATGACCAGGGCTTCACCAATTGAATCCCCCACAGTCATCCTCGGATCAAGGCTTGAATGAGGATCCTGAAAGATCATCTGCATTTCTTTCCTAAGCCAATTGCGGTTCTTATTATTGAGGCTTGAAATATCGATTCCATCGAACATGATTTTACCTGAAGTCAGCTCTTCCAGTCTCATAACCGTCCTTCCAAGGGTGGATTTGCCGCACCCGGATTCCCCCACAAGACCAAGGGTCTCACCCTCCCTGATATTAAAAGATATGTCATCTACAGCTTTCACCTCCCCGATCTTCCTTGAGTAAAGAAAACCCTGCGTCAGAGGATAATATTTTTTAAGTCCTGTTACTTCAAGCAGCATAAAAACATCTCACTATATGATTCTCGGAAATTTTTGTCTCTCCGGGCATTTCTTCCCTGCATATTTCCATGGCATAAGGACATCTCGGGCTAAACACACAGCCTTTCGGCATGTCAATAAGATCAGGAATGGTGCCTGGAATTGAAACGAGTTTTCCTTTGATTTTCCCTGACGGCATGCAGTCGATAAGGCCCCGTGTGTAGGGGTGTTTCGGGGCGCTCAAAAGCTCTTTAGCATCGCCTTCCTCCATGAACTTCCCGGCATACATCACTATGATCCTGTCCGCGATCTCAGAAACAACTCCGAGGTCATGGGTAATGTACAGTATTGAAATCCTTTTCCCAAGCTCTTTAAATATATCAAGGATCTGCGCCTGGATCGTCACGTCAAGAGCCGTAGTGGGCTCATCTGCAAAAAGTATTTCACGACTGCACGATAATGCCATTGCGATCATTACTCTCTGTTTCATGCCTCCCGAAAACTGGTGGGGGTATTCATCCAGCCGAAG
>CABMIA010000107.1 GCA_902386085.1 uncultured archaeon | reverse complement strand
TGGCATCCACCCCACCTCTCACAAGCGCTTCAAACCTATCGCCTCGCATGGAAGCCCTGTTCAGGCTCTCGCCAAGTTCGCTCGGAAGAGCAATATCAATCCAGTTGTCACGTACCCTGTGAAGGAGAGGCAACTGGAGGAACTCACGGGCTTTCTCATTCACTTTCACCGCCGTTTCGTTATCTTTGAATTTGATCGGCACATGCAGAGTAAGGGATGTGATTTTTCCTTCTGTATCTTTTGGGGTATAGAGCCTTACAATTTCTTCCCCGAATCTTCCAAAGAACTGATCCGTGCCTTTCCCGAACCCAATTTTTTCAATAGCTGATACTGCTCCTGCCGGGATGTCGTCCATTATGCAGCCGCAAAGTGCGCTTGTGATCTCCTTTTCTTCGGTGCTGTCTGATATCCGTATGAAATCTGCAAGTGGAAAACCCATTACTATCTCATCATCCCTGTAACCTGAGAACATCCTTGCGCCGTTGCATAGTAGCGAAAGGTTCACTTTTTTCTCCATGAACGGGATGGCCGTACATTCACCGCACACTGCGAACTCTCCTTTGAATTTTGCTTCAACAGGCCGCTTTTCATGAAGCTGCGCCAGTATTGTCGAGATCCGCATTATCTTGCGCGGATTTCCAACGATTATTACCACATCCGGCTCCTTTTCAGTCTTTTCAAGAGGAGAAACGCTGATCAGCTTTGTATTCGCGGGTTTTATCCTTGGATATACTTCACCATATGAAGGTTCCGTAAACCCGAGCGCGAGTTCAGCGCTTGTACATGTGAGTTCTTCGACGCCGAAAATAAAGCTCTCTCCGTAAACAGCACTGCGTCTTACCATTTCACAAAACCTCATCGGCTGTGTGCTGGTTTTCTGTTCAGACCCTTCCCTGATTATTCTTACTGCGACAGGTGATGAAGGAAGTTCAAAAAATTTCCTGAATTTAGCGGATGATTGTGAATATTTCATTTTTATTCCTCGACTTTTATTCCATTTTCTCTTGCGATATCCTTGAATGCCCGGGCAACATATTTTATTTGCTCCCATTTGAGGCCGTATGTATTGATCTTGAAATTCTTGCTCATGCCAGGATGAAGCCCGACGATCTTTTTCTTTTTCAATTCATGATAAAGGAAATAGCCTCGGCGCTTATCTTTTTCTGCAATATCATGCAGTGCCAGGCTTTCGAAATTCATCAAAGTGTGCTGTTTAGGTTTGACGCCCATCTGGTGGAAGCCGTCTATCTTTTCAAGCTCTCCTACGAAATATTGCGCTTTTTTGACCTCTTCATCCCAGTGTTTGACGCGCTCAACTACTGAGGGGAATGATGCCATAAGCGTGGCTACCGGCGCTCCGAAGACGGGAGAGCATCCAAACAGCGCCACCTCTTTCTTAGAGAATCCCCTGCCGCTCCAGTCACCCCGGACAGTGGATTTATTAAATACTTTGTTAGTCCATTCATACGTCGTGGCAAGTATTCCCAGGGGCGCTGATGCAGCCCAGCTCTTATGGCCTGAGCCGCACAGGAAATCCACATGAAGCTTCTTGCCATCGACTGGCATTATTCCGGATGAATAAGCGGTATTCAAGAGAAATGGTACACCATATTCCTTGCATATCACCCCGACTTTTTCAGCATCGGCTATATTCCCATATCTATAATCCACATGCGTCAGCACTGCCATGCTGGGAAGTTTTCCAGTTTTATGTTCGACTTCTTCGAATTTCTGTGCATAGCCGTCCACATCGATCTCAAAATTAGGATAACCATTATGCGGTACTTCAACAACATGGAGCTGATTGGCTTCCGCAGCAAGATATGATGTGTAATGCGCAAGAGCATCGATCACTACAGTGTCTCCGGGTTCGCAGACCATATGCATGGCAGCCCATTTTGCATGTCGGCAGCCTGCTGTGAACCTCACATCGTCCATGTTCAGGAATTCTGCGACATCCTGTGTGAGATCGTGAACCGGAGGATTCTCAACGAGATCAACCCTTGACTCAAAACAGTAATCGCAGACAGAATAGCCGTCACCGAATTCCAGCAGCGCCTTGCGCGCTTCGGCCGTCAGCACACCTCCCCGCTGTATGGGGTGCACGTTGACATAAGTCTCGGAAACGCCGCGGGTGATGTTCTTATATTTTTTCAGGTCCATTTTTAACTCTCACGTGCTTTGATTTCTCTTAAAAGTTCCTCTTTAGAAGTTCTTCCAACAAAAACAACCTCACCATCGATTGCAATGGTGGGAACTGACATAATATTTAATCCCCTGGCTCTCTGCTGCCCTTCAGGATAGGATATATTAATTTCTTTAAATTTCATGGTTTTCGGGATGACTTCCAGTAAGAGCATTCTTACCTGGTGGCAGTTCTGGCATGTGTCTGAATAATAAAGTTCTATGGTGGTCATGTATATCACGGATAAGTGTTTGATATGAATGTATGAAAGTGAAATTAAAAGCAATATTATTCTCGATTAGATTAAGATTTGCCTTTGGGCAATCTATATAACATATACGCATTATTTTTTGGACATGTTATCCCACGATGAACTGATCCGCCTGATTAATAATAAACCGCCACTTGTCGAACATATGATTGACCCGGAAATACAGGTCCAGCCCAACGGTGTCGAACTTACTCTCCAGCGTGTGGAGGGATACGAAGGTTCAGGAGTCATCGCTTTTGATAATTCGGAGCGCAAACTTCCACTAACCAAGAATCTGGATTTTGATAATGATGGATGGCTCGATCTCCCCAGGGGCTGTTACAAGATCGTTTTCAATGAGATCGTGAATATTCCAAAAAATATCGCAGCAATCGCAAAACCGCGCTCAAGCCTGTTGCGTTGCGGTGTGACTGTGGAGACGGCTGTCTGGGACGCGGGATACAGCGGCAGGAGCGAAAGCCTGCTTGTGGTATTTAATGAGAAAGGTTTCAGGCTCAAGAAAGATGCACGTGTTCTTCAGCTTCTGTTTTTCAGGCTTGATGAAGAAGTAAAGAGGGGCTATTCCGGGATATACCAAAACGAAAATTTCTGAATTAAAGTAGCCATTTCCAGCGAATACAATAAGAACACGTACTGAATATATAGAATACACATGAAGACTATCACGATACGCATTGAGGACGCCGTATTAACGAAAATCGATGAGCAAAGAGGCAGTGCAACACGGAGCGATTACATTCGTAATCTTCTGTCATCTTCATTAGAATACAGGGAGAATGCATCGAATACAAAAGAGAATACAAATGAAATCAAAGAGCATACAAATGTAATCGGAGAGAATACAGATGTATTCGACAAGAATACACAGAATGATACGTCTGAAAGGTTGATAGGAACTCTCCAGGAAGAGGTGAATTATCTGCGTTCAAAACTTGATGACATTATCAAACTTATTCATCAGGAACAGTCCCTGCACCTGCAAACGCAGAGACAATTAAAGTCCCCTGAAAAAGGGATTGCGCTTAAGAGTTGGTGGCAATTCTGGAAAAAATGAAGGCATCTTCCGTGATCAATATTTAAACATTCGAACCATCATGTCTCTCGCCGAAAGGTTTATATGAGAATGAAATAATAAAGTCATGTATGATAATGATTATAATTAACATCATTATCATATAAGAAGCGAGGGAACAAAAATGTTGGATACTTCTGAACAAAGAATAAAAATGTTAAAAAAGGGGATTTCATATAAACAAATAGAGAAACTCTACATTGAGAGGAATTCTCTCAAAATCGTCAATCTGCCAGTTCTTATTGAGATGACTGAGTTTACTGAAAGACAAATTAATAAGAATAGGGTCGGGAATTACGAAATAACCGTAGAATATACACAAAATGTATATGGGGAAACGGCAAATCTTTGTGATATATCACTATTATCCCAATTTTCCGAGCTTTTATATAATAATCTGATATCAACTAAAACAGATTTGTCCGTATTTCCCTAGCTTATTTCATAAAAAAATGCGAGGGGTGGGATTCGAACCCACGAACCACTGCTGGATTGGACCCTAAATCCAACGCCTTTGACCGGTCTGGGCTACCCTCGCAATATTGCGTTTTTTTATCTGCGCCTGATTGATTTTTATCACATAAAGCTTTGATGTATGGTGAACTTCCAGGAATGGATGAAAGGAGTTTATATTTTAATTCTCCGGATGAAAGAGTATAAAAATATCTGTGTCGGAAGACTCGGGATTATCCATTTTAGAAGAGGATACTACGCATACGTGGGTTCAGCTCGCGGCCCGGGTGGATTCAAGCGTGTCACACGTCATTTCGACGTGGCTTCAGGGGAAAACAAAACACGAAAATGGCATATAGATCACATTCTTCCATATACTGAGGTTGTCTGCGCTGTATTCGTTCCGACCAGTGATGATGTTGAATGTTCAGTTGCATCCGCCCTGGCAACCTCTTTCGAAGGAATAAAGGGTTTCGGATGCAGTGACTGCCACTGCGATACCCATCTTTATTTTTCAGAAAATGATATGAAAGCTAAAATAATCGATTCCTGTAAGTTGATAACAGGAAACGAAAGTATCATTATGCACCCGAACGTTCAGGAATAAAACAAACTAATGAGGAAAATCATGGACATAGGAATAATCGGAGGCTCAGGATATACAGGCGGAGAGTTGCTTCGCTTGTTGTCACAGCATCCGGAAGCAAATGTTGTTGCTGTAACATCGCGGGGCAAGAAAGGCCAGAAGGTCAGCGATACTCATGCGCATCTT
>CABMIA010000106.1 GCA_902386085.1 uncultured archaeon | reverse complement strand
TAGAAGTCGTAATGGATGAAAAGGCATTCATTTCCCAACAGATGCTCAACCTCATACTCATTAAATTATCCTGGGCATTGTTCTTCATACTGGTTGGGGGAAGCTGGATTCTTGGAAGTCTCGCGCGGGTAAGCAACGTATGGGCTCTTGTTTTCGCAGGAAGTGGCGCAATACTGCTATTATTGAATTTGCTGATGATAATCTGGAGGATAAATATAAGCAGGTTCACCGTGGGCCTGGGTTTACTGGGGCTGGTGGTCGGGTTGGCGCAATATTACGCAATGGGTAATATTTCGATATGGGCTGCCGCTTTGTTGATTATAGGATTTTTCATGTTATTTGAGGTTTTGAAGAAATAGCATACATATCCAGCTTATCGAGATCAGGTTTTGTCAATCTGAATTCGTTAAACCATTTACCTGCAATAGTATTTGCATCCACGGGGTCATCAGCCAAAATTATTTTGGTGGTATAAAAATCTGCACTTGATTCGTACCGAACCAGAGGGGGCCCCATATAAAAGTCCGTCTCATATTTTACAACCTGTGGCACGGTGGCTTCGATGTAATAATATTTAATCCCCTTTATAGTCCATTGCAAATATCTTTGAGTATCACCGGCATCAACAACTCTTACGGCCAGCCATGCATGTTGTCTATCCGGCGCAATAACGATTTCCGGAGCTATCCGGTACTTATTCCTGATATGATCCCACATGTATGTCGTCATCCTGGAACAGTCAAATTCACCTCTTTCATAGAGGTCCTGCCAGCCTTTCTTTTGAAAATTATTTAAGTCACTTGAGATGTTGTCTATCACCAAATTCTCATATAATTCGTGGGTTGGAGCGGGAATCGGAGTAGATTGAGCTTTGCAGCATAAAGTCGTCTTCGGGTAAACAGTATGATCCGGCTCTATCACCTTTGGATTAGATTCATCAAAATAGAGACATCCAGACATTAAGACTGAAATTAGTGTTAATATCGTGAAAACGATGGGCCAAAATAAAAAACGCATATCTTCGAATATATAAAAGGCATTAGCAAGTATAAATATGTGGGAGTTGTTATGCAAGAAACAAGAAATATCGCAGTCGCAGTATTGGCGATGCTACTTCTGTCTCCTTTTTTGGCTGCGTTGGAACCGGAGAAACCAAGCTGGAACCCAAAGCAGAAGGAAAAGCGTTATACGACTACATAACCAAAGGGAACAATTATAAGAACTGGAACAAGTGGCCAGGTAAAGGGGAACTTTATCCCAAGAGTCCTGGAAGCCCGCACGGTGATTTCCTCACTACATATGTATCAGACGAAGCCTTTTCTGCAATACAGGGCAAAAATGGAAGCCTGCCTGATGAAAGCATAGTAGTAAAAAAGAACTACGATGCAAACAAAAAAATAACGACTACATGTTTTAAGGGCCTCTTAAGTAGAGGAAAAGGAGAGCAGGAAAATTCCGCTTTAATTTCCTTTTGTAAGCAAAAAATTTATTTCCTAAACTCGGTATAACCACATTTCCCGCATGCAAAGCGGTTCTTGTGGCCACCGAGGAATACTCCTGGCCCGCATCTGGGACATGACTGCCTTATCTTCTTTGCTTTATTACCGCTAACTTCATAAAATTTATGTACTGCCATCAAAATCACTTCTTCTCAGCTTTCTTTTTCTCTTCCGGCTTTGCTTCAGGTTTTGCTTCGGCTTTAGGTTTTGCCTCTGCTTCCTTTGCAGCAGGCGCTGCTGCTGGCGCTGCCGGTGCTTCGGCTGCCTTCTCCTCAGCGGCTTTAGGCTTATCCCGCGCCACAAGATGCTGGTGGGCTAATTGCTTCAGGCGCCCATCACTCTCATAGATGCTGGCTGTTCCGAGAACTTCCATTTTCCCGAAGACAGTATCAAGATGTTCTATGACGATAAGCTCAGGCTTTGAATTTGCCAGCGCCGCAAGTTTGTTCTTTACTTCTATCCTCGAGGGAGTTCCTTTATTTGTGATTTTGAGTGAAATCTCCCTCCTTTTCAATAGTGGATTTGTTTTATCTTTGATGATCTGGAGTTCCATTTTTTTCCTCCTCGCATTTCATTCTATCAAGTAATGACTGTATTTCTTTTTTCTTTTTATCAGTCACTTTCACGGATACCGCCCCTACGTCTGGCAACCCATATATAATTACTGATGAGAGCGGGGCCATTGCTATCGCAGGCAGCGCTGCAAGATCCTCCTCCCCTTTTATGAATATCCGGACAGGAGTATCTGAATCCATTGCCTTCGCTACTTCCCTCAACAATTCCTCGGTTATCATACCTGGCGGGTTTTCAACCTCGATCGTCTTAAAACGGGGATGCTTTGTCCCGTGCATTATCTCATTGGATGCGGGACTGCGTTTTGTCCTGTCGTCAACAAAAGATACATTCGGCACAAGGCCGGCGCTAAGGAGATTGAAAGTCACGATATCTCCCACTGAGATTATTTTAGCAGGATTCTTTAAATCCTTTATTATCTTTCTTGCTGTCTCGGTTCCATCCCCCAGATAAAGATCCCCGTGCAGCTTTCGAAGCTCCTCTCGCAGATCTTCAGGAAGACAGTACCGTTTCAATCTACCGCACCTTCAATGCATACGCCCCGGCCAGCTTTACGCCAAGTCTTTTCGCAATCTTTGATTTCATGGGGTCTATTATCACGACATAACCGCTCCAATCCGATGTAAGCGACGTCGAATTGCAGGCCTGGCAAACCTGTCCTGCGACTATCCTGTGACATTCCTTGCAAACATTCTCTGCCATTATACGCCCTCTGGTTTAGGTTCTTCCTCTTTCTTTGGAGCTTCACCCTTTTTTTCCTCTTTCTTTTTCTTCCTGGGTTTTCCTTCTTTTTCCTCGCCGCCTTCTTTCGGTTTGGCGGTGCGCGCTTCCTCAAGCCAGTCCAGCTTGCCGAGCGCATGCTGGCGCATGGTGAGGCCGATCTTGCTGTCCCTTGGCTCGCGCTCATTGAGGCTCACCGCCACTATCCTTGCGCGAACATGGTCGCCAACAGTCACGGACCTTCCTGATTCCTTTGTGATAAGACGGGAATTTTTCTCATCGTAGCTCACAAATTCGTCAGTAAGCTGGCTGACATGTACAAGTCCGTCAAGCGGGCCAATGCCCACAAATATGCCAAATTCTACAACCTCGAGGACGCTGCCCTCAATAATTTCCTGCAATTCGGGCATGAAGGTCAGCGCATCAAAAACCGCATCATAGTAAACTCCGGCATCGCCTGCCAGTATATGTCCTTCCCCTACCTCAAAGATATCCAGAATTGCAACCATTGCCCCGATCTTTTTGTCCACAAGTCCTTCAAGTTTATCCCTCAATGCAAGTTTAACCGCTTCCTCTAATGGTTCGCCCAGCAATTCTGGTGCAATCCTCACCGTATCTGCTAATCTCATTTTCTTATACATTTGTAATCCTCTTAATAAAAGATATTAAACGCTTAAATGGGCCTCATCGCGAAGGTGCACAATAGTAACTCCCTTACTACATAATCTTTTCTTTAATTCTATATCATTTGTGAGGCAGGCTGCATTTTCATCAAGGGTCATATCCACAATTATATCGTCGGCAGATCCGTCCCTCTCTTTAATAGTACACCTGTCAAGCAGGGACAATGCGATCTTTGCTGCCGCCCTGTCTTTACCCCGTCCCTGCGAATATATTCTTTCAAGCTCCCTGACAGATGCCCTTGGAACAAGATACGAATCAAAGCCCAACCGTTTCAACTCCGAAAAAATATCAACGCCGAACTGAACCGGGATCATTAAACCGTTTGTATCTATT
>CABMIA010000105.1 GCA_902386085.1 uncultured archaeon | reverse complement strand
GCATGCTATGGTAAGAGCGCCAGTTGCCCTTCCAACGCCGGCTACTACTGGCATCGCGCCTGTACCTGAACCGCCTCCGAGACCTGCTACGAGGAACAGGAGATTTGTGCCTTCCAGTTCCTCCTTGATCTCTGCAAGGTTCTCTCTTGCGGCTTCACCGCCTCTCTCAGGGTATCCGCCGCAGCCATGTCCCCTGCACAGCTTTTCACCAAGCAGCATTATCTTATCTGCCCGTGTCATAGTGCTCAAATGACTGGCATCCGTGTTGGCAGCCACGATTTTTCCGCCTGCAAGTTTTTTATCAGCGATCCATGTTGCAATGTTGCAGCCCGCGCCACCAAGACCGAAAACGGTCACGGATGGGCGTGCAGTTTTAGCTTTTTGAAGAAGTTCGTCTATTTGCATAATCAGCCTCCGCTATATTGTCGTTCTGTTACTATTTAAATCCTTTTTTTTTAGCGAAGTTTTTTAACATTTCTCTTCAAAACTTACGCTCATGCCGTCATTCGCTGCGATGACGCTGACACCCGTTCTTTCCGAGATGAGCTTTGCCTGGTGTTCAGGAGACGCTTTGAGTACCTGCAATCCGAAATGGGTCAGGATTGCCATTTTCGGTTTAATGGAACCGATAAGATCACCCGCCTGCCCGATATTCAGGTGCCGGATCCTTTTATCCGTGATCATTCTTACCACGTTGATAATAAGGAAATCAACCCCGGCAAAAGCCTGCGCAAGCTCAGGAAAATATTCTGTGTCAGGGATATAACCGAGCCGGATCGAATTGAACTCATATATTATGCCGTACGTTTCCACAGGGTGCACTGTCCTGATGGGAAATGAGATGTTAACGTCACGGATGGATAATTTCATTCCCTCTTTTATTTCAATTATTTCGGTGAACGGTCTGACATACTTTAGCACCACGGGATCATCGTTCAGGCAATCTCCCGGAACTATCACCCGTCCGCGTCGCTGGAAACCGCCTCCGGTCATTGTTTCTATCATGACATTGATGTCATTTGAGTGGTCGATATGCCTGTGGGAAAGCACAATTGCATCAAGTGAAGAGGGTTTAAGCATTCGCTTGTGCGCCATCACAAGACATCCGGGTCCGGGATCCTGCAGGATATTCACGTTGCTCAGCTTTAGCCAGAAGCCTCCGCTATGGCGCAACTGGTTGAGGACCACCATCCTTCCTCCGCCTGAGCCGAGAAAAATAACTCCTGACATTAATTATAATATGTTTAACTAATACAAAATATTTTGCCTAAATACCTATATATCTTAGTAAGTTCCTGTATATTTGGGAAGAGGCAGTTATGATTTACAGGTTCGGGAATACCATCCCTTTCATATCGAAAACCGCTTTTATAGCAGAAACAGCATGCATCATAGGTGATGTTTCCATAGGCGAAAGAACAAGCGTCTGGTTCAATTCGGTCATCCGCGGCGACAGGGCGCGTATCAGCATCGGGAAGGATTGCAGTATCCAGGATAATGCGGTCATACATTCTGACGAAAATGAAGTAAATATCGGGGATGGCGTGATTATGGGGCATGGAAGTATTGTTCATGGGAATATGATAGGGAACAATGCCCTTATCGGTATAAACGCAACTGTACTTCACGGAGCCCAGGTAGGCGAATATGCAATTGTGGCTGCTGGCGCGCTTGTCCCGCCGAAATATAAGGTGCCGCCGAACACGGTCGTAATGGGTGTTCCCTGCAAAGAGGTCAGGAAGACAACTGAAGAAGACATTGAGAACATAAGGAGTACCTTGAGGAATTACGCGAAACTGACTGGGCAATACCTCAGGGATTCCGGAAAAAAATTATGAGAAATATCCAGATAGAAGAACTCGGCGCAACGCCGATAACAGAGCGCAAAGTCGAAGTAGTGGAACGAAAAGGGCTTGGACATCCTGATTATATATGCGATTCAATTATGAACCAGGTTTCCGTTGAACTGTGCAGTGAATACATGGAGCGTTTCGGCACTATCATGCATCACAATATCGATAAGGGAATGATCGTTGCGGGAGAAGTTAAAACAAAGTTCGGCGGGGGCGTTATACTCAAGCCCATGCGGATAATCTTCGGGGACAGGGCTACTTTTGAAGTCGAGGGAGAGTTCATTGACGTGAACAATATCGCCATAAATACCGCAAAAAAATGGTTGAATGATAACCTGAGATTCGTAAATGGCGACTCGGTAGAGTATCAGGTCGAGATCGCCCATGGCTCAGCAGAACTCACCGATATATTCAAGCGCAAAGATGCAATCCTTGGTGCGAATGATACCTCTGACGCTGTGGGATATGCCCCGATGACGCCCACAGAGAATATTGTGCTTGAGACTGAAAAGTACCTGAATTCACCTGATTTTAAGAACCGGTTTCCCGAATCAGGTGAGGATATCAAGGTCATGGGTCTTCGTGAAGGGAACAACCTGAATTTAACAGTTGCAGACCCGCTTGTGGACAGGTTCATCGGCTCTGAGGCAGAATATTTCAGGAAAAAAGATGAACTGCTTGAAGAAATAAGGCTATTTGCTGCGAAACGATCCGATCTTGATATTTCAGTCCTGCTTAATACGCTTGACCGTGAAGGGCGCGGGATGGGCGGGATATACCTCACCGTAACCGGCACGTCGGCAGAAGATGCTGATTCAGGTCAGGTGGGGCGCGGTAACCGGGTGAACGGCATAATCCCGCTCAACCGTCCCGTAAGCAGCGAAGCCGCCGCAGGCAAGAACCCCGTGAGCCATGTTGGAAAAATATACAACGTGCTGAGCCACAGGATTGCAAATGAGATATACGTTAATGTGCCTGATATCAGGGAGGTTTACGTGTGGCTGCTGAGCCAGATAGGCGAGCCGATAGACCAGCCGAAGATAGCTGCTGCACAGGTTATCATGGAGCGCGGGGACGTGGGATCCGTGCAAATGGAAATAAATGAGGTCATAGACCGTGAGCTTGCCAACATTCAGGCTTTCTGCATGGAGCTGGCAAAAGGGAAGATACCAGTGTGTTAGCCATAACGCCAATTTCATATACAATCAACCTAATTATAGCCTGGAGTTCTTATCATGGCAAACATATCGATCATCGGAAGCGAGAAATCAGGCAGGACAAGCCTTGCAGCAAAGCTCGGAAAGAAGGGGACTGAAAGCGATATCACACTGTATAATTTTGTAAAGGGAACCGACATTTACTCATTCGTGGACGCTATTGGCTATCCCGCCTCAATTAAATCGCTAATCAATGCGATAAATCTCTCCGACATCTCCCTTGTCTGCGTCCCATCCACCGGGCTTAATTCGCAGGTGGGAGAATGCATCGTGGCGCGTGACCTTCTGGGAAACAAGCGCGGGCTGTTCGTTATCACGATGGCTGATAAGTCAAACCCTGTGGCACTTGCTGAACTAATTGAAAAGATAAAAGCCATAACAAAAGGCACGAACCTTGAGAAATGGGAGGCAGTCCCTGTTTCGACAACAACGTTCGAAGGTCTGGAAACGCTCAAGGAGAAAATCTTCTCTCTCGCTGAAGAGACAAAAAAAGCCAATGCGGCCCTTAACGACCTTCCTCCGCGCATAATGGTTTACCATTTCTTTAATGTAACGGGCATCGGCACTGTAGTCCTGGGTTGGGTTTTGCATGGTACTATCAAAGTGCACGACCAGTTCACTCTTT
>CABMIA010000104.1 GCA_902386085.1 uncultured archaeon | reverse complement strand
GATGTTAAAGGGGATAAGGACAGGATCTCCCTGCCTATGAAAATCGGGGTAAAGCGGGCAGGTATTGTCGCATCGTGCCTTATCATCCTGGCAGTTTTAATAAGCCCGCTGCCCTATTATCCACTCCGGGTATTCGGATGGGAATATTTACTGGCAGTTTCGGTGGCCGATATTCTCTTTATCGGCTCGATACCTGTGATTTTTAAAAATGCAAAGCTTGCTAGAAGAATGCTTAAATTTGCAATGCTGATTGCAATATTTGCCTTCATAACAGGAAGCGTGTTCAGGGGTTAGGGAATTTATTAATAAGGAAATCCCTGTTGCCAGGAAAGTATGAAAGATATTGTTTCGTTAGTCAGGTGCACGAATTATGAGCGAAAGAATGTTCTTCATGCAGTGGAAGAGAGTATAAAGAATCTGGGTGGGCTGGATGGGATTATCAGGAAAGATACCAGGGTCTTTTTGAAAGTGAACCTGCTGCGTGCCTCTAAACCTGAAGAAGCAGTTACGACTCATCCAGAAGTTGTTTATGCGCTGGCAAAAACATTGAAAGATCATGGCGCAAGCGTTGTTATCGGTGACAGCCCGGGAGCCGGGACGCCGTACAGGGAAAATGCGCTTAAACGAGTATACGGTAAATGCGGGTTACTCGATGTTGCGGCTGATGCTGGGGTTTCCCTGAATTATGACACCGGTGTTAAATCCATATAGTACCGGAAAGGGCGAATTATTAAACAATTTAATGCGATCAAACCTGCCCTGGATGCCGATGTAATTATTTCCCTGGCAAAAGGGAAAACGCACAGTTTCACCCGCATCACAGGTGCGGTTAAAAACATGTTCGGGATTATACCTGGATTTGAGAAGGCAGGATACCATTCCAAATTGCAGACAATCGATCGGTTCTCAATGATGCTGGTGGATATTTGCCAGTACGCGAAACCAGCGCTGTCTTTTATGGATGCTGTCGTTTGCATGGAAGGAAACGGGCCGGGTGCAGGCAAACCAAAAGATGTCGGTGTTCTCATCGCATCAAGGAATCCATATGCCCTGGATGCGGTTTTCTGCGATGTTATCGGAATTGATTTTAAAGTTCTTCCGACGGTCAATGAAGCAATAAAACGGAACCTGCTAAATCCGGGGAACATAGAAATTAAAGGAGCAAATATATCAGATGTGAGAGTAGCTGATTTCAAAATGCCCGCAACAGTCGGTATTGGTGACGGTCTATCAGGGGATGGTGCGCTGCAACATATAATAAAACCATTATTTAATAATGCGTTTGTCGTGAAACCGGTAATACTGGAAAAGGCATGTGCAGGCTGTGGCGTTTGTGCAAGAAGTTGCCCTGTGAATGCGATTGTCTTGGAAAATGAAGCTGCTGTTATCGATTACAATAAATGTATCAGATGCTACTGCTGCCACGAAATGTGTCCGCATCATAGCATTGAATTGAATAAATCAATACTGTACAGATTGGCAGGTAAAGTGCTCTGAACACCTCTAAAATTCATATACCTCAGGCCCGTAGGAACTAAATAAAACGACCCTCTTTTGTAATTTTGATTCCATTGATTTGTCATAGAAGGATTTATGGCAAAATGAAAGCTCGATTTCCCTCTGTCTTCTGACCATCTCTTTTTCATCCCCTTCATATTTCTTGGACAGATGTGTTCCCTTATTCAACAGCATGCTCCTGAGGCACAGGGTAATAAGCATGATTATCTGCCTGTCGCTCCAGTTTATGTTGGAAGAACCGTTCTGGGCATATACAAAACTGTTGTTATTTAATTTCCCGTAAAGCCACATGTCGCCATTCACATACCCTTTAGCGTGCCTGAGAATAACGTTCGCCTCAGGCAGTGTCCCAAAAAATTCTTTTCCTTCTTCAGCAGCCCACCTTGTAGAATAATTTATCATGAAATGGGCGGTATGATCCGGATTTACGGCCGTCGCTTCTTCAAGGTCTTTCAGGTCTTTTCTCAGGTCGTAATCAGTATCTCTGGGAGCAATGCTCGTATCGTATTTGCCCACAAATCTTAACCTGATACCATCCATTTTGGAAAATTCCCTGTACATACCCACATGCCGCCGCATGCCCTCGTATATGTCCATGTAATTTATCCTGTTCTTATGACCTTCATGGATAACATTAATGTAGCTGTTTTTTGCACCCAGGATTTTCAGGAAATGGATAAACCTCAGGACAAATAACCCGCCGTCAACATACGCTTCAGCCCCTTCAAGTTCGGTAGAGGTCCTTGTCCCGTCGGTCATATCATAAATGACCAGATCTTCCATATGTTTCCTGGAGCCATCGATCTCTAATTGTTCACAGCAATCCTTGAAAATCTTATGGATTTTTTCATCCGGGGGCAGGTTTATCATATTGCTCTTCCTGGCTTTGCATTCAATAATGCGCTATACTAATACTGGTATCTTATAAATGTCACCTCAGGAAAATCACTATTTAAATTTTTTCTTCGTATATATTCGTATAGGGAGCTGAGGAGCCCATCGCCCATCACCAAAAACTTAAATATAACTTGTGCATTGGAATCATGAAAAATGAATAACGACTGGAAATACAGGATTAAAAATTTTATAGGTAAAACTCTTTTGAGATTTTTTGTGATAACTTTAGTTCTCGCTTATGGCTTTTCAGTTACTACAGAATATAATACTCTGAAGCCGATCATATCGGATTTTTCAAAAAAGTTGACAAATGGTGATATGCCCTTGAGCGTCCCGGGCATGGATCAGAATATGGGAGAACAAATCACCGGGGATATAATCCAGTATTGTAAGACCAATGATAAATTAACCATTCAGGGCTATGAAGGTTTCACAATAAACTGCAAGGATGTAAGGGCAAACGGAGCTTCATCCGCATTGTCTGAATTGATAACCGATACGATGATGAAAGACTACTATAAAAAGTATGATTGCTCGGCTGTGGGTTGTCTGGCAGGCATTGCTCTTAACAGAAGACCCGGGGATATGATGTTTATATTTTCCTCCCAGATGAATCTTTTTGTTAAATCCTTGATTCCCTATCTTGTTTTAGGACTTTTATTAAGTATAGCGATACTTGTCTATACCATAAAAGAAAAATTCGGGATATTCAAAGAGGTCGGTATAACCCTGCTTGGGGCAGCGGGTATTCCTTTTTTAATATTGTTGCTGATATTATACAAAGACCAGATTCTCGTGTCAACAGGTATATTATCGGGTAAAGAAGATTTCATGCGCACAACAACAACTTTCTTTTCAGGGCCCATTCACAGCGTAATCGAACTGTACGCATATCTTTATGGGGTAGTTTTTATCGTTGGAGCAGTATTAGCTGTTACGGGATACTACGGATTAAAGAAAAATCCAGCGGCGATGGAGAATTACCAGGCGATCAGGAATCCGGCAAATTATGGAAAGAAGATATAGATTTCTTTGCCGGCACAATTTCAAAGCAGGATGCATAAGAGTGGTGATTGCGTGCTTTAGCGGGTAGCCAACCACGTTCTCAGAAATTATAGATAAAAACTGAACATTTCAAACTTATCTTTGCGAACTTTGCGCCCTTTGCGGTGAATAAAATCAAACCACCGCAAAGAACGCCAAGAACGCAAAGCGTTATTAAAATATGTATTGAAAATCAGGTTCCTAACCATAATTCCTCAGGGAAGAACCCGGCAATGCTTATATCTACCCATGTCGTTTGGGGAACCGGAGAATTACTTAAATGGCAACATGCTCAGCCCCGGGCAAAATTTACCTATTTGGCGAGCATGCCGTTGTATATGGCGAACCTGCGATCGCGTGCGCAATAGAGCTCCGGACCCGTGTCAGCGCAAAAAAATCCGATACAATCGCCATAACCTCAAGCATCGGTACCACGGGACTCGATTTTGAAGTGCATCCTTATGTTTCATCGGCGATAGAGAAATTGGGTTCTGAGAACGTTTCGATAAACATAAGTTCGGAACTCCCTGTCGGATCAGGGCTAGGCTCTTCTGCCGCCGTAACTATTGCAACACTTGCCGCCATAAACATTGAATTCGGGCTCGGAAACGATCTTTCCGATCTCGCAGGAATGGGGCATGAAATAGAAAAGGAAGTGCAGGGCGCCGCCAGTCCAACTGATACATTTGTATCTGCATTCGGCGGCGCGGTAGAGATACCTTCCAGGAAGAGACTTGACCTCCCGGACTGCGGCGTTGTCATAGGCAACACGAATAAAGGGGCATCCCCGAAAAAAACCGCAAAGCTTGTAAAACAGGTCGCCCGGCTCAAAGAGGAATATCCCGATATGATAAATCCGATAATAAAGACCATAGGATCATTTTCCAGAAAAGGCGAAGTTCTCATTTCAAAAAAAGATTACAGTTCCCTGGGAAGACTCATGAACGTGAACCACGGGCTGCTTGATGCCCTTGGCGTTGGCACTCTGGAACTGTCCGCCCTTGTCTATGCAGCCAGGGATGCAGGAGCATACGGTGCAAAAATCACCGGGGCAGGGGGAGGAGGGTGCATGGTCGCACTGACCGATTCGCCTTTTGAGGTCGCATCCGCAATAGAAAAATCAGGCGGCGAGGCGATAATAACAAAATTTACTTCCCGGGGGGTGATGAGTGAATGAGCACCGTGATCTTAAAGATCGGGGGAAGCGTGATCACAGATAAAAGTTCTGTAGAAAGCGAAAAAAGAACAGAAATTGAAAGGATATCGCGGGAGATCGCTGCATTCAAAAAAGAAAACGATATAAACCTGATCCTTGTTCACGGCGCAGGGTCGTTCGGGCATCCCCAGGCAATGAAATGGCTGAAAGATGGATTTAGCGCCAGGGGCGTTTACCTCACCCACAGATCTGTAAAAACATTGAACTCGATAGTGCTTGAATCATTAAATAACGCAGGCGTTGCCGCACTCCCGGTTCATCCCCTGAGCTCATGTATTCTTGAGAACGGGAAGATCATTGACCTCGGGATTGGGCAGATCAGACTGATGCTGGAAAAAGGTATCACTCCGGTACTCCACGGGGACGTGGTTATGGACAGGGTGAAAGGAGCGGCCGTGCTGTCTGGAGACAGGTTAATCCCTTACCTCGCATCTGTTATGAATGCATCAAGAATAGGCGCAGGGAGCGATGTGGACGGCGTGCTGGATTACTCAGGGAAAGTTATAAAAAAAATAACCCCACAGATTTTCGCTGGCATAAAAAAAAATATACAGGGCTCAGCTTCAACCGATGTTACCGGGGGAATGCTGGGTAAGGTGTCTGAGCTGCTTGAACTCTCAGGAAAGGGAATAAGTTCCCGCATATTTAATGCATCACGGGAAGGTATGGTTTCCAGGTTTTTGAATGGCGAAGATGCAGGAACATTAATAGCCGACAAATGATTTATATATAAAAGGTCGAAATTAGAGGGTACTAAATGACTACATCAGAAAGGAAGATTGAACACCTGTTACTGTGCGTTGAAAAGGACGTGGAAGCCCATAAGACATATCTTGGACTCAGGGCTTCCGGTTTTGATGACATTGACATGGTTCATAACTGCCTCCCTGAAATAAACAAGAAATCCCTTGATATGGAGACCGAGTTCCTGGGAAAGAAATTACGCGCCCCCATATTGATAGCTTCCATGACTGGCGGACATCCGGATACGCTGGCGGTCAACGCTGCTCTGGCTGGCGCTGCGGAAGAGCTGGGAATAGGTATCGGTGTGGGAAGCCAGAGGGCGGCAATCGAAGATCCGAGCATGGAGAATTCCTTCAGGGTTGTCAGGGACAAAGCCCCGAATGCGTTCATCTACGGAAACGTGGGCGCAGCACAGCTAAAGGAATTCGGGATAGAGGGACTTGAACGCGCGGTTGAGATGATAGATGCCGATGCGATGGCCATTCACCTGAATTTTCTTCAGGAAGCCATACAGCCTGAAGGCAATGTCGATGCGACCGGATGCCTCAACTCGATCAAGAAATTCTGCACCGAACTTTCGGTTCCTGTAATTGTAAAAGAGACAGGGGCAGGCATTTCACATTCCCAGGCAGTCGCCATTAGCGAGGGAGGCGCCTCGGCTATCGATGTTGGAGGTCTTGGCGGCACAAGCTGGGCAGGAGTTGAAACATACAGGGCGCAAAAACGCGGCGATCTGCTATCGGATCATATCGGCAAGCAGTTCTGGAACTGGGGAATACCCACAGCAGTAAGCATTGTTGAATCCTCGATCTCGATCCCGGTAGTTGCAACGGGCGGTCTGCGCTCAGGCCTTGATATGGCAAAATCCATAGCCCTCGGAGCATCCCTTTGCGGAATAGCGCTGCCCCTCGTGGGGCCTGCATTAAAAGGGCAGAAAGACGTCATGGACAAGCTGACCCTAATCATTGAAGAACTCAAGGTGGCAATGTTCCTGAGCGGATGCAGGACAGTGGAAGAACTTGGTAATGCCCCTGTGGTTATTACAGGAAAAACGCGTGAGTATTTAGAACAGAGGGGCTTTGAAACAGCCAAATTTGCAAGAAAAAGATATAAAAATATAATTTGAATAGTTATTATGGAGTGAATTAATTGACAGAGATTGGAATTATAGCAGTCGGTGGTTACAACGAAATGGGTAAAAACATGACTGGAATCAGGATAGATAACGACATCATCGTTCTTGACATGGGATTGCAGCTTGACAGGGTCCAGATACATGAAGATGTGGAAATTGACAAGATGCATTCGATGGACCTGATAAAGATGGGAGCTATCCCTGACGACACGGTCATGAAAGAAGTCGGCGGTACGGTAAAAGCTATAGTGTGCACGCACGGGCATCTTGACCATATAGGGGCGATACCCAAACTTGCGCACAGGTACAAAGCGCCCATAATCGCCACGCCTTACACTGCAGAGCTTGTGAAGCATGAGATATCGGATGAGAGGAAATTCCATGTGAACAATGAAGTGATATCTTTGAAACTCGGCGGGCGTTATAATGTCACGCCCGATATACAGATAGAATTCATCAGAATCCAGCACAGCATAGTGGATTCGGCATTCGCCGCTATACATACGCCTGAAGGGGTGGTGCTGTATGCAAGCGATTTCAAGCTTGACAGGACGCCGACCCTTGGCGAAGCGCCGGATTTCCAGAGGCTTCGGAAACTTGGGAACGAGGGTGTAAAGGCCATGATCACCGAAAGCACGAATGCTGGACATTCAGGGAAAACGCCCTCAGAGCAGATAGCAAAAGACCTCGTACGCGATGTGCTTCTCGGTACAGAAGAGACCGATTCGGGCATCGTGATCACCACGTTCTCATCTCACGTGGCGCGCATCAATGCCATAATCCAGGCTGCCAAGGAAATGGACAGGATACCAGTGCTTCTCGGAAGATCGATGGAACGCTATCTTTCCATAGCAAAGAATATGAATTACATAAAGTTCCCGCAGAATCTTGAAGTACATGGCAGCAGGAATGCTGTGGACAAAGCCCTGAAGCGCATCGCAGGAGACGGGAAGAAAAAGTACCTGCCTATAATCACAGGCCACCAGGGGGAACCCGACTCAATTCTCACAAGGATAGCAAACGGCGAGACGCATTTCAGGATAGAATCCGGCGACAAGGTCATTTTCTCGGCAAATGCGATCCCCAATCCCATGACCCTTGCGAACAGGTACGCGCTTGAGACAAAATTGAAAATGGCCGGGGCGCGCATATATGATAATGTCCATGTATCGGGCCACGCTTCCAGGGAAGACCATTGGGAGTTACTCCGGATGGTAAATCCGGAACAGGTCGTTCCTTCACACGGCAACATGACCATGCACGCGAGCTACGTCGAGATGGCTGAGGATGCCGGATACGTTTTCGGCGATACCGTGCATATAATGCGAAACGGCGAGGAAATGCTTCTATGATCGAAGAAGCCCTCCGTATGAGAGCAAAACTGGTGGACGAAGCCATCCCGAGATTTCTTCCCATAACACCGCCTGACGAGCTGTATAATGCGATGCGCCACCTGCTGGATGCGGGAGGGAAAAGGCTTCGGCCTTCTTCGCTTTTGCTCGCGGCAGAGGCTGTCGGGGGCAAGGCTGAAAATTTGCTCCCCGCTGCGCTGGCTGTGGAACTGGTGCATAATTTCACCCTGATCCATGACGATATAATGGATGCCGCAGACCTGCGAAGGGGACTTGTTACTGTTCATAAGAAATGGGGGGTTTCCAGGGCGATCATCGCAGGAGATGCCCTTTACTCAAAAGCGTTTGAGATCTTATCGTGCGCCAAGAGCGAACCGTTGCAGATTGTTGAAAGCATTGAACTCCTGTCCAAG
>CABMIA010000103.1 GCA_902386085.1 uncultured archaeon | reverse complement strand
GTAAAAAAACTAAAAAATAAAATTTGAACTATTATCAGCAGACCAGGCACATCGGTTCTTCGCAGCAGGTAATTGAACCCGCGCTGTCTTCTACGCAGACGACCTCGCTTCCGCAGACTTCGCAGTAATACATCTCGCCTTTTTCTGCTTTGCCCGCTTTCTTTGTCTTCTTTGCGCTTGCTCTCTTTGCTTTTGGTTTGGATTCTGTTGTCTTTGCTACGATTTTACTTCTTTCTTTCCACCATGAAGATGCAGGCGTGGTGGATTTGGACTTTGTTTTACTTGGCATAAATTTTACCTCCACTTGAATTATATTTAATTTAACAATACTCCAATTTATACATATCGGTCAAAACTCTTAACTATTTTGCAATAGATAATAGGAAACATGGATAAAGTGAATGAGATTATTGCGCTGTTGAAAAAAGAGTATCCAGATGTAAAGATAGCTCTTGATTTTTCAAATCCACTTGAACTCCTGGTTGCCACAATCCTTTCGGCCCAGAGCACGGATAAGCAGATAAATAAAGTCACAAAAACCCTTTTCACGAAATACAAGACGCCGCAGGATTATGTGAAAACCCCTCAGGAAGAGCTTGAAAAAGACATCTATTCCACGGGTTTTTACAGGAACAAGGCAAAGAACATCAAAAAACTCTGCGAGATCCTGGTCAATGATTTCAATTCGCAAGTTCCTGACACCATGGAAGACCTTGTGAAGCTGCCGGGTGTGGCGCGCAAAACTGCAAATATAGTTTTATCAGGCGCCTTCGGGAAAATCGAGGGCATAGCGGTCGATACGCATGTGAAAAGGGTTGCTGCAAGACTCGGCCTGACAGCGAATACCGATCCGGAAAAGATTGAAAAAGACCTGATGAAAATAATCCCGAAAGAAGACTGGGATATTTTTGCGCTGATGCTGATACATCATGGAAGGCAGATCTGCGTTGCGAAAAAACCAAAATGTGAGATATGTTTCCTAAATAAAGTCTGCCCGAGTGCATTTACGTTCGGGTGATAGTAATGGCGCTTGAGGAATATAAGAAATTAAGGGATTTTGAAAAAACAACCGAGCCGAAGGGAGGAACAAAAAAAGGCGCTGGAACTATTTTCGTTGTGCATGAACATAATGCTACGCGCCTGCACTACGACCTGCGCCTGGAGATGGGCGGAGTTCTTCGGTCATGGGCGGTTCCCAAAGAGCCCCCTGATACGGAGGGTGTCAAGCGCCTGGCGATCCAGACAGAAGACCATCCCATTGAATATGCGGACTTTGAAGGCTCGATACCTGAGGGGATGTACGGCGCAGGGACGGTGCGCATCTGGGATAAAGGCCGGGTTACGATCGAAGAAGAAAAGGACGATGAGCTGCTCTTTGAACTTGCGGGAAGAAGACTAAATGGGAAGTATGCCCTGATAAAAACAAGGTTCAGAGGGAAAGAATCCTGGCTTTTCTTTAAAAGGAAAAGCTAAGAATTAATGCATAGCCTTTTAATTATCGCACCATTCATTCTCATCAGAATGTTGCATTAGTTCATATTGGACAATTCCTAATGCCATCGATATATCGCATATGTTTATGTGTTTAGTTTTCTTGAAATCGTTTACTGCAACCCATACTATCCTTCTTAATTCGTCTATTGAGCTATCCATCACTAGACCATATTCGTATGGTGGTCTGTATGAGAAATGACCTACTGATGACTTTCGAACCATTTTTGTATCACCCAACCTTATTTTAGTAGCACTGTCTAAAACCACAATACAATATATAAGGTTTTGGAAAGGATATAATTCTAAAATGAGTTTATGTCAACGATAAAAGTGACCGGAAAATCAAGGGAAAAAGCATTAAAAGAGTTCATCCAAAGCATAAAAACAAAATATGGAGATAAAATAGATCGCATAATATTATTTGGATCCTCAGCTCGCGGAGATTTCCGAAAGGAAAGCGACATAGATGTGCTTGTTATCTGGAAAGGCGATGAGGTCGAGGGATGGAATTCTCTGGAGAGGGAGGCGGTTGAGGTACTATTTAAATACGGTTCTTTTATATCTCTAAAAATAATATCACCCAATGAATACAGCGCAATGGAGGAAATGGATTTGCCATTTATAAGAAATATTTCGGCAGAAGGTGTTGTGGTTGGATAGAATACAATGCTATCTTGAGGAAGCCGAAGAAAAACTCGACTCTGCAAAACTATTGTTACAAAATGGATATTTCAAAGATGCAGTAAGTCGGGCATATTATTGTATGTATAATGCGGCAAGAGCGCTGCTGCTTACCAGGGAAATGTCCCCCAAAACACATAAGGGGCTTGTCTCCAAGTTCGGGGAAGAGTTCATGAAGATGGAAGATGATGCAAAAAATTATGCCGCTATTCTCCACAAGGCTGAAGATTTGAGGGAGATGGCTGATTATGGTGTACATAAAGAAATATCGAAAGATATGGCTGAAAGTGTCGTTGATGATGCTGAATTATTCCTTAAAAAAATCCGTGAAGTATTGAAACGGTGATTATGAACGAATTAATTGATTTCTTTCTTTAATTTGAGGAGTTTTATGAAAATCTTCTTCGCAGGTTCAATTCGGGGAGGCCGGCAGCTTATCCCCATGTATGAGTATATCATCAATTTCCTGAAATCCCACAATTATATCATCATAAGCGAGCATGTCGCCTCCCAGGCTCTTGAAAAGGTTGAAGCCAAAATGTCTGAGGAGGGGATATTTCAGAAGGATATCGACTGGATACAAGAAAGCGATTGTGTCATAGCCGAAGTAACGGTTCCCTCAATCGGTGTGGGATACGAGATTTGCCACGCCGTGCATCATAAAAAACCAGTGCTGTGCATATATCAGGAAGGTGCAAGAGCTTCGGCTATGGTGCTTGGAAATGAAAATGTAACCGCGCGATCTTACTCGAATAAAAAAGAGCTTGAAAAAATACTGCTGGATTTTTTAAATCCTGAAAAGAAAATAGTGTGATGTGAAGTTCACATCACTTTTACTGACCATCCATGAATGGGCTCTTGACACCTGTCAGGACTGCCATTACACGTACTCTGCCTGTGAGCTGGTCATCGACTTTTGC
>CABMIA010000102.1 GCA_902386085.1 uncultured archaeon | reverse complement strand
TAAGATATAACTTGCAGAAAGTATTTGTTGTGTGGCTTGTCTGGAAAATATGTTTTATACTCGTCCAAGATGTTTGGACGAGAGAGATTTTTCATACGAAGTAATCGTGAATCTGAAAAACCTTTTTAAGGCTCTAAAATAGAAATCCAAACAGATAATGTCTATTTATATGGATATAAACTATATTCATTAGGATTTTCGGTATTAATTGACCATAAATACTCTGCATGAATATTGTGAAAAATTTTATAAGACTCAACAACTTATTTCTCCCCAATTTAAAGAAATAGAAAAAAATATTGTATGCTCTGCAGTAATGTGCAAGCTTATCCGTAATGATTTTTTCAGCAATAAGTCTCTTCGCCTATATTCATCTTGAAATTATATGGCAGCGAAGATATTTAATTGTATCCCTTTAAATCGACAATATCCGGGACTATACACAAGACGGGGGTACTGCGATAGGTATTAATACAAGTACATCATGAATAAAGGTTACAATCTGTCGGAGGTCATTTAGCAAAAAGTAAATGAAAGATTGTAGCAACGACCGGCTAGCAGTTTTTTAGGATGCCGGATTAAAAATGCTATAAAATATAAAATTTATCTATAATTAAATAACCGGAGGTGAAAAAAATGGTCGGACTAGAAAGCTCAATGGACAATGCATCAAATGCACAGAAAGTCAAAGTTGGGAAAGAAGACCCAGCAGAGAAACAGAGACAAAAAGAATTCTATGCAAAACTGAGAGCCCGCAAGGCAGAACAGCCAAAGGGCGCACAGTATAAATAAATGACATTGAGCGTCATTTAGAAACGCATATTTGCGAACAATAGATGTTAGGAAGGGTACATGCCAGGATGATTATCCTGCTGTCCCCCTTCCGAACGTTTTCCTTTTTATATCCTTTTTTTGATATTCAGGCAATGAACCGGAAAAATACAAAGCCCAATATACCGGATCAGTCACCCTCGTGCGTTATCCAGTAAACCGCCTTATACTTCTCGGCAAAACCATATATGTTCTTGGCCATCACTGCCCTGCCGTATTCGATCAGCTCCCCTCCTCCCCTGTCATAAATATACGTATTTTCGCCGAGCTTGGTCACTTTAAAAACCTCACCTTTTTCCTCGGTTCCTACATGCAGTACATCGCCAATCTTTAAATCCCTGAGATCCGGTCTTTTGATTGTTTTTTCCACCATAAAATCATATCCTGATAGTAGTCAAAATTTTTTTATGAATATGCATTGCTTGACTATCGCAACGGATAAAAGCTTTATCTAAAAGATAATCAGGCACGGTCAACATGCATCAAAAGTAATTTATACCATGTCATATATATTTAAAATTGAGGACGGGAGTTAGTAACACATGTTAGTCAGGAAGGTCAGTCACGTTTAACCTCCGCCCTCACTTTTTTATATGTACTCTTCTACCTCACAATACAACCGATTCCCCTGAAAAGAGTCTCAACACTATCCTGGACACCTCTTGCATCATGATCTCCGAATATAATGACCCTGAATGTAACACCTGTTGCATCCTGTCTTTTATAATTATCGATGATCCCAACAGAAACAACTCCATCCGATCTGCTGACAACATTTCTTATGACCTCCGGATCAGAACCCGATGGAATGAAAACCGAAATATCACGCGTCACGTTCCTTAGATTTGCTGCTTTCCAGGCAAGCGTTTCCTGTTCATTCAAGAGTCTTAAATTCTCTATTAGAAGCTCGACAGTCTTCCCTGCCCGTTTTAATAAAATAGTCCTGGGCGTTACTTTTTTTATAACCCCGAAGTGTACGACACCCGAATAGATATGCCGCAGCGCCCTGACATGTCCTATTTCGCGCACGAGTTCTTCATGCTCCGCTATCTTGGTGCCGATAATTTTTTCAGAGCGCCGGAGCGCCGATTCCGTGTCCCCGAAATGGACTGCTGCTTTTTTCATTAGAGCCACAAAGCCCTCGATATCCTTATTCTTGACAAGCTCTGTCATCAGGTTACACTGGTTTATGTAAGCCCTGTGCACTTTTGCCACTTCGGGATTCATCTGTATCATGGCGTAGAGATAGGGATTCTGCGCAAGTATCCTTCCCACAAGGTCTAGCATGATATCATACATCGGGCTCATGAATCTCCTTGACTTTGCCACATCGAATTCAAGCTCCCTGAATACAGAACCTATGGAAATGTAGGCAAAATGCGTCAGTCCCTGCACCACTGCCATCATTTTATCATGTTGTTTTGCATCCATTATTTCGATATGCGCACCGTTATCCTCGTACAGGCTTTTAATAATCGGGAACCATTTAGAACACCTGCCATCAACCGGGGTAAAAATCACGATCTGCCCTCTTATATCAGGTATGGAAGGCCCGAACATGGGATGAGTTCCAAGGATCTCAACGTACTGCGGGGCATACTTCAGCATGGCCTCCATCGGACCGGTTTTAATGGAAGTTATATCCATAAGCAGGCTTCCTGCCGCCATCTTCGGCGCTATTTCACTTATGGTCTTTTCCGTAATGTCGATGGGAACCGAGATCATCACGATATCGCTTTTTCCTGCCTCGCTGCCAATGTCGTCTGCAAATTCTACGCCTAATTCGTTCGCTACATCTTTTCGTTTGTTGACACCCCAGATTACCACATCAAATCCATGTTTTTTATAAAATTTAACGAACCAGCGGCCAGTTTCACCTGTTCCGCCTATAATGAGGATCTTCATTTCAGTTTCTCCCTCACTGCTTTCTCCATAATATCGATCGGAGGGGTTATTCCAGTCCATATCTTAAAGGCGCAAGCGCCCTGGTACACAAGCATCATCACACCGTCAAGTGTTTTTGCGCCTGCTTTCGTGGCTTCCTGAAGCAGCCGGGTATTTTGCGGGTTATATACTATATCGAATACGGCAAGATCGCTGTGCATCATATCAGAGGTTACCATTGTCTCGGATACTTTCGGGAACATGCCAACCGAAGTAGAATTTATGAGAATATCACAGGCAGAGATCCGGGCTTTCAGGTCTTCAAGGCCACAGGCTCTGGCTTTTCCGGCTTTGCTTATTTCTTTTGCAAGCTCTTGCGCCCTT
>CABMIA010000101.1 GCA_902386085.1 uncultured archaeon | reverse complement strand
TTATGGCAGTATCGCAGCAACGGCGATCGCGGTAAGGAATGGAGCCCACATTATACGAACCCATGATGTTGGGCCGACCGTGGATGCTATCAGGGTCGCAGAAGCCTCAAGGGCAAAAATACCAGAGGTCATTTCGGGCGATCATGTGGCGGAACTTCTTGATAATGAATATCAGGATGACTGTGCATACATGATGAGATCGATCCGGGTGACAGATAGCGGCAGCCAGGTCATGAAAAATAAGACCGTTTTACTAAATATTCTGATAAGGAATATTACGGCTACAGAAGCCCTCATAATTAAACAGGAGATGCTGGCAAGAGGGGGAGATGCAGCCCTTCCCCGGGAAGCCGTATCCCATGAAGTCGAAAAAGCAGATATCATCATAACCGGAACATATCTTCAGATACAGCGGCTGATCAAAAAGATCAAAAGCCAGGTCAGGGCGCTACCCCAGATCGCGGATATGCTTTCTGAATTGCTCGAAAAGAAAAACGACACGATTTTCAGGTATTCAAGGTAAAAATGATAATTTCACGACAGAAGGAATTTAATGATATCCTGAAAAACCTGGCAGAAAATGATATTTTCATAATCGGCTGTGGAAAATGTGCCTCTAAGCTACATGTTGGCGGGGAGCCTGAAGTTCTTGAAATGGAAAAAAAGCTTCTGACATCCAAAAAAAATATAGTTGGATGGAATGTAATCAGTTCTGCCTGCAATATCAAATCATGGGAAGAGATACTTTCGCAAAATCCCGCGATCGGAAAAGCGCAGGCTCTCCTTGTAATGTCATGCGGGGGTGGTGTTTCTGTTATCTCAGGATGTGCAGAAATACAGACCTATCCGGCTCTTGATACGGAATCTCTTGGAGGAACATGCTGCGAAGAGACTGTGAAGGAACAGTGCGGCTTATGCGGGGATTGTGTGACCTGGATGTATGGCGGGATATGCCCCGTGTCACGATGTGCGAAGAGCCTGCTCAACGGGCCATGCGGCGGCGCAATAGAGGGAAAATGTGAAGTCTATGACCGCCCATGCGGATGGGATTTGATATACGAAAAGCTCAAAAAATTAAAAAAGCTTGAATATCTTGAAGTATTTGTTGCTCCGAAAGATCACACAAGAAACGGAAGGCGGACGATTTGAGCTTCAGGGATAAATTATTGTCAGGGGATTTCATAGTCACGGCAGAAATAAGCCCGCCAAAGGGCACAGATAAAAAACCGTTGCTTAATGAGGCTGCGCGATTAAAAGGAGTCGCCGATGCGATAAATATCACTGATAACCAGCGTGCAATTATGCGAATGAGCCCTTCGGCAGCATGCAGTATCCTCCAGGATAACGGATATGAGACAATAATGCACATCACATGCAGGGACAGGAACCGGCTTTCCCTGCAATCTGAACTCCTGGGGGCATGTGGAATGGGAATAAGAAATATTCTCGTAATGACGGGGGACCATCCGTCAAAAGGTGATCATGAAGGCGCAAAACCTGTTTATGACCTTGATTCCGTACAGCTTCTGGAATTGGTCAGGAAATTGAATAGCGGGTATGATTTTTCCGGGAACAGGCTTGAAGGCAGGACTGATTTCACAGCCGGTGCTGTATCAAATACGCGGCTGGATTATGTTTCTCTGATAAAACTTAAGAAAAAAATAAAATCGGGTGCCAGTTTTTTCCAGACCCAGGCAATTTTTGAGGCAGACAGTCTGTCAGACTTTATTGATAAGATCGATGAGGCCGGTCCAAAAAGACCGAAAGTAATAGTAGGTATAATGCCTTTAAGATCTGAAAAAAATGCATTATTCCTGAATAAAAATATAGCGGGGATCAAAGTCCCCGATAAAATTATCAAACGGATGAGGGAGGCGAACGACCCTGCTTCTGAGGGTATTGAGATAGCTGCAGACCTGGTAAGAGAATTGAAGAGCTTATGCGATGGCGTACATATTATGCCTGTAAAGGATCATGAAAACACAAAAAAGATACTTGAAATGGCAGGAATAAGATGAAAACCCAGGTCGAAGAAGCAAGATACGGAAATGTAACACCGGAGATGGAATATATTGCCTGTTCTGAGAATATTGATATATCAGTCCTGAGCGGAAGTATCGCAAACGGCAGCATCGTTATAATGAAAAGAGGGGAAAAATCGGTTGGCATAGGCAAAGGCCTGAAAACAAAGGTCAATGTGAATCTGGGGACATCATCCACGAAAATAGATCCTGATGAAGAAATAAAAAAAGCCTGCATCTCACAAAAGCACGGGGCAGATACAATTTCAGATCTTTCAATGGGCGGGGATATAAGTCGTATCCGGAGAAAAATACTTGAAAATACCACACTACCTGTTACTACAGTCCCGATCTATCAAACGGCAGCGGAAATCGGACTACAAAATATGGATTCTGATGATATCATCAAAAATATTAAAGCTCAGGCAGATGAAGGTATAAGGTCATTTGTTTTTCATTGTACTGATAAAAAAACCCTTTCTGCTCTCAGGAAAAATCCAAGAATAATGGGAGTTGTCTCAAAAGGCGGCTCTATCACCAGCGCCTATATGATGATCAACCAGTGCGAGAACCCATTCATTGAAAATTTCGATGAGATCCTCAAGATCATTAAGAGATACGATATCGTACTTTCACTCGGGAACACCATGCGAAGCGGCTGTATCCATGATATGAGAGATGTCGCGCAGGTAGAGGAAATCAGGAAAAATGTTGACCTTGCAAAAAAGGCGAATGAAGAGGGAGTCCAGGTGATCATCGAAGGAGTTGGAGGGCATGTGAGAGCTGATAGGATAGCCGAATATGTAACATTCCATAAGAGCTTATCAGATTTCCCGCTTTTTGTGGCAGGCCCGCTTCCGACTGATGTTGCAGCGGGACATGACCACATCGCAGGTTGTGTTGGCGCGAGTATCGCAGCAGGGGCGGGTGCGGATTACCTGTGTTACATAACACCATCAGAACATCTCGGTCTTCCCGGCCCGGAACAGGTCAGGGAAGGATTGATCGCTTTTAAGATCGCTGCCCACATAGGGGATTCCATGAAATTTGGCCTTGATGAAAGGGACCGGCTTCTTGCAAAAGAAAGGGCACAGCTTGACTGGGAAGGCCAGATGAAGTATGCGATCGATAGCGAAAGAGCAAGAGAACTTGCACCTTGCGAAGGTCCATGCACGATGTGCGGGGATTTCTGTGCGATAAAAATCATGAAGGAGTATAAATAATATCGAGGAGAAGAAACATGAAGGTGTATATCACCGCAAAGAACGCTAAGGACGCAAAGAATGGATGAAAATGAATTATCGAATAAGATAATTGGGGCAGCGATAGAAGTGCACAGATCGCTGGGGCCTGGATTGCTGGAGTCTACATATGAGGAATGCCTTTGCCATGAATTATCTTTAAGCCAGATTCCTTTTGAAAGACAGGTGGGTTTGCCGGTTGTTTATAAGGGAAATCAATTGGATTGCGGTTATCGTATAGATATGATAGTTGATAAGAAAGTAATTCTTGAATTGAAATCAGTGAGTGAGGTACAACCTATCCACAAAGCTCAGTTGCTGACTTATATGAAATTGTCTGGATTAAAGCTGGGATTATTGCTGAATTTTAATGTAATGCTGATGAAGGATGGGATTGAAAGATTTGCAAAAGGGTTATGATGACAGAGATTAAAGAGGTAATAATTTTAGGGGCAGGAGCTTCAAAGAGTGATGGGGCACCTATGCAAAGTGAATTATTTAAAGTATTTTTTGAAAAGAGGTCAATATTTGAAGACATGAAAATAAGTTATCCAAATAGATGGAATCTTGTAGAGGAACAAGAAATACTAATAAAAGATTTTTTTTATGATTTATGGGGCATCGATATCCTGAATTATAAAAATATAGAAGAGTTTCCTACTTTTGAAGAGTGCATGGGAATGTTAGATTTGGCAAATATAAAAGGACAAAGTTTCAAAGGGTATGATCAAGAAAAGATAAATAAAACCTGCATCGCCCTGTTTTTTCTCATTTCTTACCTCTTGGATAATAAGAACTTGAAAGAAATTAATCATAAAAAATTAATAGAAAGACTTAAAAGTGAAAATAGATTGGAAAAAACAGCTTTTATTAGCCTAAATTATGATATCTTGATAGATAACACCTTGATAGATTTAATCACTGAATCTTGCATTGATTACGGAATAGAATTTATCAACCATAAGAGGCCACAAGATGCAGATAAATCCGTTTTGCTATTAAAACCCCATGGTTCATTAAATTGGTTGTACTGCCCAACATGCAATCATATAGAATTATTTCCCAAATCATATTGGCCTATTAAACTATTTATTAAAGGCTTAAAAGAAAACTGCAAAAATTGTGGAACTCCAATGAAATTTGTAATCGTTCCAATGACTTATTTTAAAGAAATGTCCAATCCCTTCATCCAACAAATATTTTTAAAAGCTGATGAGATTCTAAGGAATGCTGATACGATATTTTTTTGTGGATATTCTTTTCCTGATGCCGATATTCACATCAAATACCTTCTCAAGAGGGCAGAAAGATTTAGGGGAGAAACACCAGAAATTTTTGTGTTAAACAACCATGGAACTAAAACTGGGCAGCAAAAAAAGATAGAAAAAGCGCGATTTGAACGATTTTTTAGGAATAAAGATAAAATCCAATATACTAAAAAATCTTTTAAATATTTCGTTGAAAAAGGAATATAAAATAAAATGGTAATAAAATGACACTCGAAAAAATTAAAGAAATGAACGAATTGAACATAATCCTCACAAAAACGCATACAGAGTATTAACAATCTTTGCGCCCTTTGCGTTCTTTGCGGTGAGCCGTCTGTGTTACCCCAACGAATCGCTAGACGCTAAAACTAAGAGGTAGTAGTAACATGCAATTATTCGGGATAAAAACACCACTTATTAAACCAGGTGAAGATATCACAAAAATCTTGATAGCTTCGATGAAAGAACTAAATATCACGCCGCAGGACAAAGACATTTTTGTCCTTGCCGAGTCGGCTGTTGCAACAGCTGAAGGACGTGTCGTGAGACTTGATTATGTCACACCTTCTGAAAAAGCGGTGGAACTGTCAAAGCTCTATGAGAATGATCCCCGTAAGATGGAACTTATTATAAGGGAGTCCGATGAGATCCTTGGCGGAATACCTGGCGTTGTCGTGACTATCACTAAAGGGGTTCTATCACCAAGCGCAGGAATAGACAATTCCAATGCTCCTGAAGGATTTGTCGTGCTGCTGCCTGCTGATCCGAAAAAAAGCGCCATCGAGATAAGGGAAAAATTAATGAAAGAATTCAAATGCAAAATTGCCGTGATAATCGGTGACAGCAGGACTCAGCCGCTGCGTCTTGGTTGTGTGGGAATTGCGCTTGGCTGTGCCGGGATCACACCTGTTGAGGATGTAAGGGGGCAAAAAGATCTGTTCGGAAAGCCCCTGTTGATAACACGGCGCGCTACTGCTGATAATCTTGTTTCCGCGGCCCAGATAATCATGGGAGAAGCTGACGAGAGCACACCCGCCGTACTGATAAGGGATGCGCCGGCCAGGTTTATTGACGGGAGCGAGGATATCCAGATCATCTCGCGCGAAGAATGCCTGTATTTTGGATGTTTCAGGAAGCACCCGATCATGCCGGAGAAGTAGCATTTTTCTTCCTAATCATGATAATCCTGTTGTGCAGACATTTTATTGATTGTAAGGCTGGCGGAATAATTATCTGCAATCCCTCTAAACACGTACCCTCTGCCGCCTCCTTACCTTTTAATTACAGGATTTGATGGCCTATGGAGAAAAAAAAGCAGCAAAACAGGGATGGCCGATCGACCAGGCAGGAAAATAAATATATCGGCTGCATTCTCGGCGCTGCCATAGGTGATGCTCTTGGAAAACAAAATGAAGGTTTGAATCGCGAGGAAATACTTAAAAATGGCAGGATAACTGATTATGGAACAGCGCCGAAAGGATGCCCCGGTGAAAAATTACGAGCCGGACAATACACGGATGATGCCGAACAGATGCTAATTCTTGCCGGATCGATAATCGACCGGAATGGATTTGACGTAAATGACTTTTCTGAAAGGATAGCAAAATGGGGAGCCGAAGCCATGGCCGACCCTGCCAGGAAAAACCTGGTCGGGCCATCAAGCAGCCAGTCGATCCTGAGATTGAATTCAGGTATAAGCTATAAGGAATCAGGAAGTGATATTCCCACCTGCGGCTCTGCCATGAGGGCTGCGCCTATCGGGCTCTTCTACAAAAGTCTTGATGATATCGAACCGTTTGCCTCACTTTCATCCATACCGACGCACAGAAGCCCCGGAGCCAGGGCCGGTGCTGTTGCGGTGGCGGCAGGCGTAAGGTGTGCCGTAAATGACATGACATGTGCTGGAATAATGCGAGAAACAAGCTTCCGTGTATCAAAATATGATTTTCATATGGGAGAAAAGATAACCCTCGCATTCGATAA
>CABMIA010000100.1 GCA_902386085.1 uncultured archaeon | reverse complement strand
GAGAAAAATAGTCGCAAACGGGGGGCTTCTTGCAAAACCGGGAGATCTTGACGATTTCGTAGAAAAACTTGAGTATTTAATAAATGACAAAAAAGAAAGGCAGAGGCTCGGGAACAACGCAAGAGAACTGGCATTAAAGGAATACGACTGGAAAAAGCGCGCAGAGGAGACTGTAAAAATCTATCAGAAGGTGTTGTAACCTGGAAAAAGAATCGCTCGGGAAAATAATGCTGAAATCGAGCTCAATCGTATTTGCCGCATTGATCGTCACGCGCTTTTTCGGATTTCTGTTTAATTCATTATTAACAAAAAGCATAACACAGGAAGAATATGGAAGTTACACTTTTGCATGGTCGATCGCCCAGCTTGGTGTAGGGTTGCTGCTTCTTGGCATCCCTTCGGCGACCGCATATTACATAGCTTTAAATCGTGGTAGGGGCGAATCAGAAAAAGTAAATGCATACATAAAAACAGGTTTTGTGCTGGATGTGGCTTTAGTTATAATTTCCATGTCAGGAGTAGTTCTAGTAAATAGATTTTTTCCGAATATATTCTCTCTTAACAGGGAACTTGTTTTATTTCTGCTCCTGATGTTCGCGATTCACGGTATGGGATTCTTTTTCAGCCTTGCTATTAATGGTTACAGGAGACCCGAAATAGGAACTATGTTTGCAGCAGTCACACCTATCAGTTCCTATCTGGCTTTAATGGTTCTTTCCTTTCTTGGATACGGATTTTATCCGATTTTGATGAGCATTGTAGCATCTCTGGCTGTGCAGTATATCCTGTGTGCATACTATGTTACGAAAAACTGGGGTTTAGGTGGAAAATTCCAGCCTGGGTTGACTAAAGATCTAATAAAATTCGGAATTCCTTTAATTTTCACGGATGTTTCGAACGGATTGCTCTGGTCAGCGGGAATTTACGTAATTAAATTTTACGATAGTTTCGCAAATGTGGGAATCTTCTGGGCTGCAAGCATGATAACTGGCGTGATGCTGATATTTCCGCAGGCTATGCTTTCAATATTCTCACCCGTGGTGAGTGAGCTTTTCGGCAGGGAAGATAAGGAAAAAATACAGCAGATCTCTTCGTATATAATAGAAAGACTGGTGTTGCTTTCTCTTCCATTAATTGTAATGCTTTTATTGTTCCCTGAAGGAATACTCAAGATAGTGTTCACGGAGGACTATTCTTCGGGGGCTTCAACCATGCGGGTTCTCTCAATCTCCGCTTTCTTGACAGGTATTTATCTTTTTTTTATAACAGTAATAAGCAACTCGGGACATCCGCAGCAAAACTCAAAAATCATGTTCATCGGGGCGACCTCGAATGTTGTTTTAAGTATTGTTTTGGTTAAATATTTTGGTATCATCGGGGCAAGTGTGGCTTCGCTCATTTCCTCAGCAATCATTCTGGCAATAGCCTTTAGATGGGCGCGGCGGATAGTTAAAATAGTAATATATAGGGACAGATTATTAAAAATTATGATCGCACTTGCAGCAGTTATTCCTTTTATATATGTTATAAAAATAAGTTTTACTAATTTATTTCTGGCTTTTATTCTTTCGCTGGCGATTATGATAATAATCTACTTTGCTGTCCTGTTCGGGTTAAAAACGTTCAGAGAAGAGGATGGGATTATGGTTAAATCAGTTCTGGGGGAGACGAAGTTAAGTGCATCCATAATAAAAATCCTGAGGAAAGGCGTCTCATGATTTGTATCCGTATATGGTGATCTCGGTGCCTGCGCCGCTGAAATAGAGAAGTGCAGAACGTACAATTCCCTCTCCGATGATCGGGATCTTTAAGATGCATTTGATCAATGCCCTGACGGGCTTCTGGGAAATTGTCTCAAAATCGCACTCAAAACCACGTGGTATAACTTTAACTTTTGTTATCCCGGCACTCCTGAAGGCAGACCTGTAACGGTAATACGGGTATGCATGTTCATTTGCCCCGAATGCAACAGCAGGGTGCTTTTTCCGGAATGCTTCATCACTTGAGTAAAAGGGGCGGATGTGCTCTCCCCCCGCGATTACAAATCCGCCTTTTTTTGCGCATCTTGCCATCTCGGAAACCATCCTATCCAGGTCTGTTGCATGGTGCAGTGCCTGGTGGCAGAAAACCACATCGAAGACGCCCTCTTTGAGGGGGGAGTTCTCACAGTCCCCGAGAATGGCCTTGAAGGGCATTTTATTTCGGTATTTCCGGAATATTCCCAGGCCGCATAGGTCGCTTGGGTTCATTTCAAGGGCAGTGACATCAAAGTTTTTCTCTGCGAAAATATAAGAAGTCCAGCAGGTTCCGGCAGCGAAATCGAGAAGTTTGCCGTTTTTAAATTTTATTATGTCAAGAAGGAAAATCAGATATCGGGAACTTTTGCCGCTGGTCGTACGCTCAAGAAAATTTTCATAAGAGCCATTCCAGTTAGAGTCCTCAGCAAAACTGTGGTATCCAAGGATTTCAGATTTTTTTAAATCGCTCATAATAGTTAGCACCGCAGAACTTCTTCATATACATTCATAGTTTGCCTGGCTATAATATCCCAGGTATATTTTTTTGCAGTTTTCCTTGCGTTTTCTCCAAGATTTACCCTTAATGTTTCATCTACTACAAGGGTTTCGATTTTGTCAGCTATTTCTTTAACATTGTTAGCGTCATCCAGGAGAAGCCCGTCGTGGCTATCGGTTATAAGCTCACCTGCCCCAATTTTACTGTTGATTACAGGTAATCCGCAGCTCATGGCTTCCAGCGTTGGTATTCCGAAAGCCTCGTATTTGGTCGGGAATACGAAGATATCGCCAAGATTGTAATGAGCATTAAGATCAGATGCAGAACCGGTAAAAATAACATTTTTTGCGATACCAAGTTTTGCCGCAAGTTCCCTGTAGTATGTATCTCCTTTCCGTGAACCTTCGATTCTTGCTTTTCCAACAACTAAAAGTTTTATAGTCTTATATCCACGTTCATTAATAAGTATATTCACGGCATTAATCAGTTCCGTGATTCCTTTACGATAAAATTCAGTTGCTACAATTAAAAGTACCAGATCTCCATCATCAATACCATATTTATCCCGAAGAGGTTTGAGAGAACGTTTATCCAGTGGCTTGAATTCCTCTGCATTAACACCCAGAGGTACAACTGCAATGTCCTCAGCCGGTACTTCGTAGAAATCCATAAGTTCCTGCTTCGAAGAGCTTGAATCACAGATGATTTTTCGATAGTTCCTGCATTTTTGGTAATTAATTTTTTCAATTGCCAGCAGGAATTTATCCATTGCTCCAATAGGCTTCAGTTCCCCTATACATTTCATAGCTTCCATGGCTCCCCGGTGTATGGAATGTGCAGTGACCACGTCAAGCCAGGCACTTTCAAGCCCTTCGGTGTGGATTATATCAAACCTGCTTCGCATAAGCCTGGAGAGAGCCGACATCTCCAGAAAATAGGTTCCAGCCTCAACCAGGATCGGGCCCGGGGGTAGAGGAGTCTTATGAAAAATAATTTTATCATTTCCTACATCTTCCCATTTCGAAGAAAATATATGCACTTCATGCTCTTCTGCAAAGCGCTCTGCAAGTTCGGCAACATATCTTGAGACTCCACCCTTCTTACTATAAACCCTGGAACTCATTGCGATTTTCATGCACAAACCTTTTTAGCCACAATCATATTTCCAAGCGTATCCCCTTCTTTATAAAATATCTTATCAAGCCCTGCAAAAATCAGTTGAAAAACCATACATAAAACATGAGCAGGCGCACGGAGGAAAATACTGCGTCCTTTTCCTGTTTTATCAACTGCCAGGGAGTAAAAGACAAAGCTGCTGAATCTCTGCCCTATCAGCGAAAAAAAACCTCCAAACGGTTTTATGCATACTACCACAAGGCTATTTTTTTCTGCAAGGTATTTCAGACCGTATCTGGTATACCTGAAATAATCATGAGGTGTCTCATGCAACCCCCAGCTCTGGGGTGTGGTGAGAATTAAGACCCCTCCTTTTTTTAGAATCCTGTTGATTTCCTTAAACGCAGAGGAAGGCTCAGAGACATGCTCCAGAACCTCTGTGGCTAGCACTGTATCAAAACTTTCATTTTTGAAAGGCAGGTATGGGAGAATGGAGTATGCCTCCACGTTTTTATTTTCCTTGTTAGCCGAAATGCTGGAGGGGTAGTCGATTCCTATATGTGTTTCAACAATATCTGCAAAAACTTCTTTATATGGTTTTGTGCCGCAACCTACATCCAGCAATCGTCCTTTTGCATACACCTTTGATTGTTCCAGGGAGTCTAAAATGAACTGCCTTATTATCTTGTACTGGTTGAGCCATGAAATCGATTTCATGAGTACATTGAATTAATTAAACCGGAAACATGCCGAATTTGTTCTTCATCCAGATCAGGATGCATTGGAAGAGATAAAATCTCTCCTGAATATTTTTCAGTAAAAGGCAGGGAAATATTTTTAAAACCTGCAAAAGCTTCCTGCCGGTGAATAGGTACCGGATAATGTATTAGCGTATTAACACCACTTGCGGCCAGATTTTTCTGTACTTCATCTCTTTTTTTACATCTGATTACATACAAATGATAGACATGCTTTGCATAACTTTTCTCAACCGGTTTTACCACATTTTCAAGTAACTCCTCGTAAATCTTCGCATTACTTCGACGCTTTTCATTCCATTCATCAAGTTTTTTCAGCTTGACATCCAGGATACCAGCCTGTAATTCATCAAGCCTGCTGTTGAACCCTTTAATCAGGCTATGGTACTGCTTCTTCATGCCGTAGTTCCGAAGCATTCTCAGCTTTTCAGCCAGTTCCTCGTTGCTAGTTACCGCCATACCTCCGTCGCCGTATCCTCCCAGGTTTTTGGTTGGATAAAAGCTGAAACATCCAACATCCCCAAGCCCTCCAACTTTTTTTCCATTATACTCTGCACCATGCGCCTGGCACGCATCTTCAATCACCTTTAATTCGTATTTCTGTGCTATTTCAAGTACTGGCTGCATATCAGCAGGCTGGCCGTATAAATGAACCGGAAGTACAGCTTTTGTTTTTCCAGTTATATTTTCTTCGATTTTTTCGACATCTATTGTATAGGCTTCTGGATCTATATCCACAAAAATAGGTTTAGCTCCAGTGTAAGTAATTGCAAGCACTGTAGGCGTGGCTGTGTTTGACACAGTAATAACCTCGTCCCCCTTTCCTATTCCACAGGCAAGCAGTGCAAGATGAATAGCATCCGTGCCGTTTGCTACGCCTATACCGTGCTCTGCCCCGCAGTAGTGTGCAAAACTTTTCTCAAATTGTTCCACTTTTTTTCCTAAAATATACCAGCCGCTATCTAAAACATCTTTTATTGCAGTATCAACTTCGTCTTTGAAGGAATGATACTGACCGCTCAGGTCGGTGAAAGGTATTATATTACCAGTATTCTTTGCTGTGTTTTTCATAGAATTCAACAGTTTTTTTAATTCCTTTTTCTAATCCAATCTTCGGTTCCCAGCCAAGCACATTTTTAATTTTTTTATAGTCGGCGATATAACTTCCTATTTCGATCTTTTTTCTTTCATCAGGAAAAGACATAAGCTCAAAATTTCCTTTCTTT
>CABMIA010000099.1 GCA_902386085.1 uncultured archaeon | reverse complement strand
GCGTGTAAATCCAGTTTCGCTTATTCCGTTTAACGACTCTTCGACGATGGTTCATTTTAACTTCTCCATTACATCCTTATCTTAGCAAATTGTCCGAATTGGATTTTCAGATTTCTTCACATTGTCCAAGGAGCTTTGAACCACTGCATTACTGCGACAGCACATCCCAGTAAGATTACCCCAAATGGAAGGGGTAGCCGATTGGCAATTCATAGTATAGCTTCTTGTCGCACCGAATTGAAACGGTCACTTCATATGGAAAGCCTTAACTAATATCCCAAATAAATATAAAATCAATGAAGGGAGTGCATGAACAAACGGGCGCCGGAAAACCGAACCGGCTGGTATACGAAAAAAACCCCTACCTTCTCCAGCATGCATACAATCCCGTTGACTGGTATCCATGGGGCAGGGAGGCCTTTGAGAAAGCCAGGAATGAGGGCAAACCGGTCTTTCTCTCCATCGGATACTCCACCTGCCACTGGTGTCATGTGATGGAGAAAGAATCGTTCGAAGATAAAGAAGTGGCGCGCGCCATGAACGATGCTTTTGTGAACATAAAGGTGGACAGGGAAGAGAGACCAGACCTGGACGGTATCTATATGGCAGCCTGCCAGCGTATGACGGGCAGCGGGGGATGGCCTCTCAATATGATTTTGACTCCTGACAGGAAGCCTTTCTATGCCGCTACTTACATACCAAAGGAAAGCAGGTACGGGCGCATGGGGATGCTTGAACTGATACCTCGCATAAAAGACCTGTGGGAAAACAAAAAGGATGAAGCTGAAAATACGGCTTTGAAGGTCATTTCAAATCTGAATGGAATAACATCGGGCGGCGCAGCGTTAGGAGAAGATACACTTCATGAGGCTTTCGGTCAACTTCTCGATATGTTCGATGAGGAGCATGGGGGTTTCGGAGAGGCTCCGAAATTCCCGACGCCGCACAATTTCACATTTCTTCTACGCTACTGGAAACGCACTGGAGATAAGATGGCGCTGCACATAATGGAAAAAACACTCCAGGCGATGCGTAAGGGCGGTATCTACGACCACGTGGGCTTTGGTTTTCACCGATACTCTACGGATTCAAAGTGGCTCGTTCCGCATTTTGAAAAGATGCTCTATGACCAAGCTTTGCTTGCAATGGCATATATAGAGGCTTACCAGGCCACCGGAAAAGAAGAATATGAGAAGACGGTGCGTGAGATATTCGCATACGTTCTGCGCGATATGACTGACGCCGGGGGTGGCTTTTACTCTGCTGAAGATGCGGATAGCGAAGGTGAAGAGGGAAAATTTTACCTCTGGACAGAGGACGAGATCCGAAGAATCCTCACGAAAGAAGAAAGCGATCTGATAAATAGAATTTTCAATGTAGACCGCAATGGCAATTTCGCCGATGGGAAGAGTACTGGGAGGAATATCCCGTATTTGAAGAAAGGCCTAGCAGAGCTTTCTTCTGATCTTAAGATTTCCTCGGAAGACCTTCAAAAACGTATAGAAACTTCACGGGCGAAATTATTCGAAGCCCGCGAAAAGCGCATCCATCCCGGGAAAGACGATAAGATCATAGTCGACTGGAACGGGTTAATGATAGCTGCGCTGGCAAAGGGTGAACAGGTTTTTGATGAAACAGAGTATATGGAAGCAGCGCGGCATGCAGCAGATTTTATTTTATTGAAAATGCAAAAACCGGATGGGCGGCTTTATCATAGACATCGTGATGGTGAGGTTGCAGTACCGGCATTCCTGGACGATTATGCCTTTTTTATCTGGGGATTGATAGAACTTTATGAGACCACATTTGAGGTATCGTATCTGAAAGCTGCCCTTGACATTAACGATGTCTTGCTAAAACATTTCTGGGATGACCAAACCGGCGGCTTTTACTTCACAGCGGATGATGCCGAAGAGGTCATCTATCGTAAAAAAGACATATATGATGGCGCAATCCCATCAGGCAATTCTGTGGCGATGCTGAACCTGCTTCGACTGGGCAGGATGACAGGCAATCAGGAACTTGAAAACAAGGCTTCGGAAGTTGGAAGGGCATTTTTCGGAATTGTGCAACAGGCGCCATATGCGTATACCCAGTTGATGACCGCGCTTGATTTTGCAATAGGACCTTCCAGTGAAGTTGTCATTGCAGGCGACCCTCAGGCAGAGGACACAAAAGCAATGCTTGCTGCCGTCAGAAGGGAGTTCATACCCAATAAGATCGTAATTTTCCGGCCTGCTATGGAAGAATCCCCGGAAATCCTGTCACTGGCCGCATATGCTGAGTATCTGTCGGGAATGGAAGGGAAAGCCACGGCTTACGTATGCCGGAATTATAGCTGCAAATCTCCAACAACGGACAAAGAGAAATTGCTGGAGTTGCTGCGGTGATAAAAATTTACTTTTCTGCCTACCTGGTTTCTTTCGGTTCTTCCTTTTTCTCCCCTTCTTTCTTGGGGAAGACCTCGCTCAAGGGCTTCTGGCCGTACTCGACAACAACCGCATTGATCTGCGCAATATCAGACGATATTTCACGCCCGCGCATGGATTTCCGTTTCCGCACACCATCTGCCTTCGGATGATAGCCAACGCCGCCTGCAACCAGGATTTTCTTCCGTGTCGGTCCGGGTAGATCGCCCCTCATCGGGAAGCCGTCTTTATCTGTCCCGCCTGTGAGCTTGATCGTATATCCTGCCAGGCCTACTGCATCCCCGCTTATTGTTTCTCCGATGTTCTTGCCGATGAATTTATTAGCCGCTGCTCCGGTTACCGCTACCTGGTACGCCTGTGCGGTTTTACTGTCTGAAACTACTACTCTAAAATCTACCATTCTTTTTCTCCTGAAATCTGATGATCTTTATTCTGTAAACCAGAATACTGTAATTTTGAACTCTACTTGCGGTTAATATACTTAAATTTATTGCAAACGAAAATTTTACCCATACTTGCCGCTATATATCCGGATTGCAACTATTGTGAATTCTTGAGAATCTCCATATAGATATATTTAAGCCACATGTATTCTTATTTTGATTGCATATGTTAAAAGACGTCAAAGAAACCGCTGCATGGGAAAGGAGCAAAGGGGAGTTCTCAATTATTGGGATTCCCGGGATCATACTAAGCATTGAGACCTTTGTGAATTTGCAGAAAGACGCTGAAAAGATACTTGGTATTGACGGTGCAGCCGTGATTTTTTACCAGGCAGGTAAGAGTGCTAATAAGCGGTGGATCAATTACTTCGGCAAGGAATGGGGTTTAAAGGATAACAAGTTCATTCAGGCTCTTCAAAACCACTACGCAGAGCTTGGATTTGGCACGTTCAGCATAGAAGAAAATAACAAAAATGAACTTGTAGTAAAGGTTGAGAACTCATTTATCGCAAGAGGCTACAGGAATTCAGAGGTTCCGGTCTGTCATTTTTTAAGCGGTTATTTTGCAGGCCTGACCGAGGTGCTTGAAGGTAATAGTATAGATGCAGAAGAAATAAAATGCGCAGCAAAAGGAGATGACTGCTGCGAGTTCGTGATTAGGCGCGTAGATTAACGGCCAGGCTCTGTTTTTAGAGATCGTTAAATTGGTTCTGTCAAGTCTTCGGAGGTTTTTGGAGTTTTCACCCACTGTCAAAATCGGTGGCTGGATTAGAGGGATGAAATGAATCTACCTCTCAATCTTACCCATAGATTCAACAACTGGCTCTTATCAGATGATTTAACCTATACTGATAGATGCTTTATTGTTTATATCATCAGTTTTTGACGAATTGCAAACATCACAGATAAATTTAATGACAAAGAGCTATTTTTGAAGCGTGAGCTAACGAATTTTTTGTATATTCATATCAACATAACTTATGGTGGCTATTTGGTCTTTGGTATAGCGGTACTTATATTTTTGTGCTTTGGAGGTGCATATTGTCATTAAATAGACACAAAAAGGCATATAGAATCTTTGCGTTGTTTATTGTCATCTATCAATTAAGCCAACCCATATTATTTTTAATTACAAGATAAAATTAATGTTTTCTTCTCATCGGTTTTTTGCTGAATTTGATTCCTAAAATATCCAGCGATAAATATTACAATAGCAACAACAACCAAAATAATAGGAATATAGATTGAAAAGATAATGAAGGAATGACGTGCCCAGAGCCGATATTTATCCCAAAAAATTCTCTTGAAATCATTTATTCTACTTCGTTGTTTTCTTTGGGTTGTCTGAAGTTATAACTTAATTCATCTTCGGTTTGCATATTTCACACTTCTTTTTTAAGAAATTTTAAGGCAATTAAAAACTGTCGGTTCCATAGAATATTCAAATTAAGTATTGTTATTGATAATCATTATTGGCACACAATTCCACCAGTGAACCCGTCTAATGTTAACATAAGAATTTAAAAATGTAAGCTTTTTAGATAATAGGAGAAACCAAAATAAAATGCAAACAGAAAAATATAAAATAAGGCAACCGTCCATTTATCCTTTTTCATCAGCGCAGCCAACATCATAAAAGTAGCGAAAGTATAGTCAGAGATAACGGTGTTCATTGGTACTGCAACATTTGATTCTGGAGTTGTTCCAATGAGAAAAAAAGCTGTTAAAAACAAAGAGAAGGTCATTGAAAGTAAAAATGTGATAACAAATATAAAAAATATAAATAGATAATATCTAGTATCTTTTATTTTATTGTAAGAATCTTCTTTCTGTATAATAATATAATATAAAATTGCAATAAAAAGAAAAGATATTGTCTGCCCATAAAAGATTCTTTCGCTAACTTTCAGCAAATCAAGAAAGTGAGGTGATAAACCCAGCAATATAGAATATACCAATATTAGAAGTTGGATTAAATTTTTCTTTTGTTCAGAACTCTCCAGATTAATAAAATCTATGGGGGCTTTTAAAATGCCAAAGTAGAATTCTGGAAAGCGTTCAATTACTTTTTTTATATAATATCCCTGCCTCATTTTCTCTTCTTATACACTCATAATGCTATTAAGATTATCTTCATCTTAAGCTGAGATTAAGCTGGTCTAACAAATTAGCAACCGAATTTTGACAGCATATCAATATGTTTAAACCCTAACTCCTCCTTATTTACGTACCATGTATCAGCTTGACTTCGCCAGTTAGCAGGTAAAATTACATTTTTTTCATCTACAACTCTCTTTCAATTGTGTGAATTTTGGAATTTTTTTACATTGGGTTCCTCAAAAATTCCCCTGCAAATTTGACACATTTTTCATAATTAAAATCGATAACTGAAGAGCCTACCAAGTCAAGAGTTACCCAAAAATGCTCAATATGATTTTGACACATAAAATCTGCAGAAAACACCTCGAAAAATCCATATTGATTTGACAGTTGCATTGGTTTGCGATAAAAAACCTTGAAAAATTGTCGGTTTCGATGAGATTTCAGGAAAAAAGGGTATAATTCAGCAATTTTTCAGAAAATCAACGAGCAAGAACCTGATATTTTGGCTTTAAAAGTCCAACTGTCAAATTGCAGAAAGGAAGGATTTTCACCATTTTGGGTCGAAGTGGCAAAGTCAAGTTATTAATACAGTATTAAGAGAAAGGTCTTGAGGATACTCAAGACACGACCTCTTTTCCATCTTCGGTGATATTGCTTCCTACAAGGTATGTATTTCCGCTTGCGCTTGAGTTTGTATCAGTTGAGTTGTTTGCAGTATGATTTGTATCTACTGAAATATTTTCGCCATTGACATTCACATTAGTTTTTGTATTATCCAGACATCCAGATAATAGAAGAACGGATACAATTCCTAATATAATATATAACTTTTTCATTGAATCACCTCCTTCAATTATCATCTATTAAATTACTCTATAGAGATTTAACTCTTAAAAGACTTTCTTAAACTACGAATGGTTTTGAAGTTATAGCAGTATATTTTGATTTCAATATCAACATTCGAGTCCTCCATTTTATTGAGGCGATACCTCACTTCGGAATTCACTATATGATCTTTACCTCCGGATCGCTGCTGCGCAAACACTCGAATTTTATATCAAACTCCTCGAATATCTTTCTCATCACCGCATTTTGAATCGAGCCAAAACCCGGCATGTCTATCCGCAGCTCAGAGCGTATAAATGAGAAACAGGGATTATAATCCATTGTACGCTGCCCTGTCACTGATGTTAAAAGAAACTGCGATAGCTTCAAATCAAACCACTAACTTTCACAACGTAGAGAAGTAGTTCGTTAACTGGTATGAAATCTGCAATCAAAAGCCTTCCTCCAGGTTTTAAGAATGCACTCAGATAACATACTCCTGGGTTTAACAGCTATTTTTCATCCTGGGAACAGGGAATAAATGGGATATGAAATTTACTCCTTCATCTGAGAGTATAAAGGGGCTGACCGCTGCGAATTTCTGATGAAACGCGTAGATCAATCCCCCAGCACCGGTTTTAGCCCATCATAAAACGTCAATAGAAGCTGTGTGGCTCTATGCTCTTCATTCAGGGAGAATGATCGGATCTGTTTCCCGATTTTCTTTTCAATAACTATGTTATTTTCCAGGAGCGGTTCAAGTACCCTTGCCACGCTGGAATGGTATAATCCGGTCGCCTCAGCCATTCCTGAGAGATAATTGATTTCTCCCTTGTGTTCCATAAGGTATTCCAGCACAGTCATCTGTGCAGTCTTACCAAATAATTTTTCAAGTGGGCTCATATTTTAATCCCTTTTTATTTTGACCTTCCAGCTAACTTTCCGGTTTGCTTGCATATTCATTATATGTGGGTTCAAATTCATATAGCTTTCTCTATAGAACCATAATGTTTGTTTATTAATTAACATTATATACTGTCTATTTACACTAACTTGACTATTTATAGGCAAGCTTTATGTATCAAGACATCATACTCAATGATTGAGGTTTGTCGTACCTGACCGACCTGGTAATAACAGATTTATTTGTACAGGAGGATAAATATGAGAGAACAATTAGCTTATGCTATATCGGTGATGTCGGGCAAGTTCAAAGACAGAGTACCGTTTAAGCGCCTGGCTATGAGAGAAGTAATAACCAGAGGTTTACTGCTGGTCTTTTGCACTTTTGCAATTGTGAATACGGCAGCAGCAAGTCTTCAGATAACGAATTTTTTCTCGGATTTTACAAGCAGTGAAGTCACTATTAATTCCAGCGAGTACCACCAGGGAAAAGCGGTCTTTGAACTGATGAACGAGGGAAATGTAGTAGAATCACATGCCGTACCTTTCAAAATAAACCCAGGGGAGCAGATATCTAAAGTCATCTTATGGCAGGAAAAACCCCAGCACGATTATTATACCGCCCGGGTGAGCTTATATAATGACACCCAGCTTCATGACAGTAAATCCTTCGGGGTATCCTATGGCACTGTTGCTATGCCCAGTTTCCAGGTAGTGGATTTCTCACCGTCTAACAAAGGAGTTCAACTATTGCTCCGCCCTTTCAATCCCAGTGCAGTTGACATTAAAATAGAGCTGCTCGATAATAACGACATTGTTTATACGAAGGATAATACGGACGTGTCTCTTACTGGCAACACAGAACTGAAGATGGACTGGCCTTTCCTGCTGACAGACAATAAGAAATATACTGTTCTGGCAAAAATACTCACACACAGGCTTTATGCAGAACCTCTGATAAATACTTACATCGCCAGTTTCGCCGCAAGTGATGATGTCGAGATACTTCGTGATGATGTCTCTGTTGATGAATATGGTGCAAGCGTAACGCTCCGCGGGAAATCGCAGGTTCCTTTTGATGGATTCATAGACGTAATAGCACGCAACAGGGCAACGAATGAAATCAAGACTTTTCGGCAAAAGATGCAGGATATTCTTGTCTCCGGGAAAGAAGACACAGCAGGAGTGGTATGGAAAGGACTTCAGCCAGGGACTTATGATGTCAGAATCCAGGCTGTAAATCAGGAAAATACTTCACTTGACAAATATGAGACCGCCCTGCGCATTCCCGAAGACAAAGTTACTGCGGCTGCACAGACACCTGCTGCCAAAACCACCCCGGGATTTACGGCAGCAGCTTTCGTTCTCTTAATCGCCGTAATTTTGATTGCAGTAAGGATCAGGGCAAGGCGGGGTGGGTAAGATGTTCGATCTTATCATCCGGAGCCTGACGCAGAGAAAAATGAGAACCGGGCTCACAATATTCGGGATTGCCCTCGGCATTTTCGCAGTCGTTGTAATGGGCGGGATGTCGGAACATTCCAACCTCACTTTTGACAGGTCGATGAAATTGACGGCAGAGATGATCCGTGTGATGCCTGATACCTCATTAGGCGGAAGTCTCGATGACTCCAAAGTGAAGGAAGTCAGAAGAGTTCCGGGTGTTTCAGATGCCTACGGATTACTGATGATGCCACTTGACCAGGAAAATCTTGCGATGGGGTTCGGCGGGGACATGGTTGTCGGCATTGCTCCTGAGAAACAGCGGGTAGCGTTAAAAGACACAAAACTCACTGATGGCAGGTTGCTGGTCGAAGGGGATGGAAACAGGGCTGTCATTGGCAGCAGCATAGCCCGGGAGTTTAAGTTAAAGGTCGGCGATGAACTTGAGGTTAAATCCAAGCGATTGCAGCGCGCTACATCCATAACACATGTCAGGAATTTTACTGTTGTGGGTATCCTGGAATACACCGGCTCATTTTATGATTCCATGGTGACGATACCCCTTGATACCGCACAAAAATTCTATGAGCAGGAGAAAAAAGTGTCAGTAGTGCTGGCCTATGCCGAACAGGATGCAGACCCTGAAGACCTCTCAAAGAGAATAGAATTGAGTGTTGATAATGTTAAGACTATTTCACCCGGGGAACTGAGAAAACAGGTAGAAGGGCAGCTTGTCATTTTCAGCTTGATCACGGTGAGTGCGGCGGTGCTCGCAGCCCTCATAGGGGGCCTGAGCGTTATGAACACCATGCTGATGTCGGTTTCAGAGAGGACAAAAGAATTCGGGATCCTAAAGGCGCTTGGCGCTGAAAGAAAAGACATCCTCTTCATGACCATGGGGGAAGCAGCACTTATGGGGATAATTGGAGGAATATTCGGCATTGCCATCGGAGGAACACTTGTATATTATCTGAATGATATCCTTGCATCCAAGGGGACGGCGCTTTTCGATATTACTCCAAGGCTTGTGGTAGTGGCATTGCTGTTTGCAACTATACTTGGAATGGTCTGCGGCACTTACCCGGCTTACCGGGCTACCAGAATGAGCCCGATGGAGGCGTTGCGATATGAGTAACAATGAAAATAACGGAAAACAGCCAAAAAATGACGAACCGATCCTTCGCATAATGAACCTCAGGAAGACATATATGCAGGGCAAAATCCCGGTTCGTGCTCTCGATGGCGTCAGTTTTGATGTTAAGAAAGGTGAGTTCCTGAGCATAGTGGGGCCTTCCGGTAGCGGGAAGTCCACTCTTCTCTCAATGATAGGACTGCTTGATAAACCCACGGAGGGCAGTGTCTTTATCGATGGTGTAGAAATATCCCGGGCAAAAGAGAGTGAAGCTCCAAAGGTAAGAAGAGAAAAGATCGGATTCGTGTTCCAGCATTTCAACCTGCTGTCAACACTTTCCGCAATGGAGAACGTGGATATCGCGATGCGGTTTACAGGGGTTCCAAAAAATAAGCGCAGAGAAAGGGCGTTCGAACTGCTCACCAGGGTAGGACTTGGTGATAGAGTAAATCATAAACCATCTGAATTATCCGGAGGGCAGCAGCAGCGTGTGTCTATCGCAAGGGCGCTGGCGAATAATCCAGCTATCATACTTGCTGATGAGCCGACGGGCGCAGTCGACACAAAGACAAGGGAAGTTATCGTTGAACTCTTAAGAGGGCTCAGTGAAAGAGGCCAGACAATAATTGTTGTTACACATGATATGGACGTTGCGCAGCGGACCGACAGGATAATAACCATGCGGGACGGCATGATAGCCAGTGACATATCGAGTGGTGAAAAGAAATGATAGCGGATTCAAAAAAGAAGTCTCCAAGACTTGCCGGTACCACTGTTAGGAAATTATTTATAGCCATACATTTAATGATATATTAGGCACAGGTTGCTTAAAATCGCATCAATGGGGCATGATTGCATCAGGAGTGGAGTAATTACATGATTAATCCGATTAAGAAAATTAAAAGAGCAGGTGGAATGAAAAGCGTAATAATTCTTTTGCTCATTTCGATTCTTCTTTTACCTCCAAATGTTGAGGCTGTGAAAATGTTGTCTGGAGATCAGATACGCGTTGATTCACCTATAGAGGATGATATTTTCGCAGCAGGAGGCGCAATAGATATAAACGCTCCTGTTGATGGGGTCGTAATTGCGGGAGGCAATATCAACATTAACGCACCTGTAAACGGGGATGTATTCGTCGCAGGCGGTCAGGTATCCGTAAATTCCGATGTTAAAGGAAAAATCGTCGCAGCCGGGGGAAATATAGATATTAATGGCAATGCAAAAAATGTTGTTATTGCAGGGGGAAATGTAAACATTTACTCTACCGCTGTCATAAGCAGGGATGCGGTAATTTCAGGCGGCAACGTAAACAATGCCGGCAGGATTAACGGGAACCTGACGGTAAGAGCCGAAAATTTTCAAAATACCGGAAATGCTGGCAGTGTGGATTTCAGGAAAAATGAATTTTCGCAAAATTTCCAGCGGGCAATAGGTATATTTCGGATTCTGATAACTCTTGGCTTCCTGATTCTTGGCATAATCCTTCTCAAATTATTCCCTGCGCAGTTTTTTAAAGTTGAAGATGAGATAAGGAAGTCAACGCTGTTAAAAATGGTAGTAGGTTTTGCTCTTATAATCGTATCTGCAGTCGTTATAATCCTGGTTGCCGTAACTGTTATTGGTCTTCCGGTTGCGGCAGTTATGGCAATGCTTTTCATAATAGCGCTTATGCTCTCCACTATTTTTGTTTCATTCCCTGTTGGGAAAAAAATTATTGACCTGTTTAAACTTAAGACCGGCGATATGTGGACATTCATCATCGGCTTCATTATTCTGAGCCTTCTCTTCAGAATTCCTTATGCGGGCGGGTTAATTCAAGTTGTAGCGGCCAGCCTGGGCTTCGGAGCGCTTGTTTATGCACTGCGTGAGGTCTGGCAGGGAATAACTCATGCTGGTTCGTATATTCAGACTAAATAAATTGAAACAGAAAAGGGGAAAATCACAATGAATATTCAATACGAAGCGAGTCCCCCTGAAAACTATTGTGCAACCAGGCCCCCATCCACGACCATCGGGTGACCTGTGACAAAAGATGCTGCATCTGAGCAAAGCCATAACACAGCCTCGGCGACCTCTTCCGGAGTGCCCATCCTTCCTACCGGCTCCAGCGCGGTAAATTGCGCTTCAGCTTCCGGACTGCCGCCTGTGGCCCGTTCCACCATTGGCGTGCGGATAACGCCCGGGCAAACTGCATTCACACGGATGCCCGCCCTGGCGTAATCCAGCGCTGCCACACGTCAAAGCTGGATTATGCCCCCCTTGGATGCGCAGTAAGCCGGGAAACCCTGGAGACCGATCAATCCGGCCGCTGATGCCATATTGACTATAGCTCCTCCGCCCTGCTTTAGCATTTGGGGGATTTCATACTTCATGCAAAGCCACATACCTTTGAGGTTTATGTTAATCGTTCGGTCCCAGTTCTCCTCTGTACAATCTACTGTAGAGGCCGTAACACCTTCTATGCCGGCAATGTTGCAGGCACAGTCCAGCCGACCATAAACCTTTTTGGTTTTATTAACCATCGCCTCGACCTCGACTGCCTTTGATACATCCGTACTGACAAAGATTGCTTCGCCTCCGGCATCCCTGATCATCCTTACAGTCTCTTCCCCGCCTTTGACCTGAACATCAGCCACAACTACTTTTGCACCTTCCCTGGCAAGTGCAAGCGCGGTGGCACGGCCGATTCCTGAACTTCCGCCTGTTACCAGAGCGATTTTGCCATCTAAAAGCCCGGTCATCTTGGCGCCTCGATTATCATTCGATGACCTGCTGCTAACTCAGTCATATCAACAATATGCAAATACCTATTCAGATTATTTTTTTCAGCTTTATTCATATGTTAACCCCCCCCTCTTTTATCAATAATCCATAGTAGCCGTAAGACTTATAGTTTTCCCGCAGCCAACAGCTTAATATTTCAAGAAAGTCACATTGGGGCGAAATTATCAACAACAAACTGATACAAACTCGATACGAACTCCCGGAGTTCGTTCCAGTTCGTTTATGTTCGTTGTTTTTGCATTCTTAATGTTCAGTGGAATTCAATGGCTAATTGCTAATTTTCAAAACCCTATCAAAAATAACACTCCGAAAACGATAAACAACGCACCAGCTCCCACCTTTATTTTCGACAGCGGCGCTATTTCACACAGCTTCCTGCCAATAAGTATGCCCATTACGCTTATCGATGCAAGGGCAAGAACCGCGCCAAGAAAAACCAGATACGGTGAATCGTATTTTGCAGAGAGCGTGATCGCAGTAAGCTGGGTTTTGTCTCCCATCTCAGCAAGCGTTATCATGCTGAACGTTGAGAACAGCGGATTACGCAGTGGTGAGCTGCTGCCTGTGTCGCTGCCTGATTTTGAAGCAAGCATCCAGATACCGAAAATCACAAACAGAAGACCTGCTAGGGTCTTAATCAAAGCAGGAGCGATTACTTGTAATAATGTATTTCCAACTAAAACACCCAGCCCTGTCACAAGGGTAAAAGCAAGAATAACACCTGTAAAAACCTTTACCCTGTCGTATCCGGCAGATAATGCGATAATGGTAAGCTGCGTCTTATCGCCAAGTTCGGCAAGGGCAATGAGGCCGAAGGTTGTCAGAAGAGGGGTTAGATCCATTAATTCAATCCATTTTATGCAGGTGCAATCTCAGGGAACTCCCTAGTAATTTTGCGCGCATGGGTTTTTTTGCGATTCTTGTCACCAGTGCATTCTCATAAGGAGATGCCAGAGCCCATGCTTTTTCTAAGGAATCTTCTGCTCCAAGAAGTCCGCCATTTACGATCACAACATACTTATTAGAATATTGCTTTTCCAGTTGCTCTTTTATTTTTCGATATTGTTTTTCATTGGCCTTTTGCGGGTGTATGTTTATTGTCATTTTAAGAAGAACTCCTTATTTGACTGATATAAAAAATTACTTTCTCCTCTCAAACTGCAGCAAATACAGATCCGGCCTCGGCGTTTTCCCCTCCCCTCTTGCAAATTCAGGATAACATTTAGCACAGAGAGTGCGCCAGTTAAGCGACGCCACGATCGAACTTCCTGGCACAAGGCGCGCAAAAGTAACAGTGGGCTTGACTTCAAGATTTGAGGCCATTTCCTTCAGATATGGAAGAAACTGGGGCTCGAACACCTCAAGGTCATCAACCTCAAGCCCCCTAGTATTGGCTGTGATCCCTGCGCATCCGCAGGGCAGCGCGAACATATCAAGCTCAATCAAAAGTATCGGCCTGCCTATCAGTTTTCTCATTTTCTCTTCAAAAGCTGCCCTGTTTTTCAAAAGTTCTGATGTTATCATGCTTTCACCGCAAATGTTTCCCATGGCGTGAGGGTCTCAAACTCTGTCCCGCCTTTTGTATAAACCTGTGTGACTTTCTTTGTAAGAGCTTTGCAATAGCCGCATTTATTGCATACCTTTTTGCAGTTCTTCCACTGCTGCTCCAGGACGCCATCAAGGGCTTTATTGGGTATATAAAAAAGATCCTTCAAATCCTTGGGGCAATCGAGGAGATCCATGAGATTACCTTCATAACTCGCGCTATGGTATGCGTTCACGCAATTCAGTATCCAGTCCACAAAATGAGTCCTTCCCCCGATCTTGTAAACGTCTGTAATATCCCTGTAATGCCTGATATCCTCTGGTCTTATCCAGGGAGATTTTATAATGAGTTCCGGGTTCTCGATGCGCAGCTCCAGGCATTTATAGTAATAGTAATCATCCAGCACATTGGGTCTTGGTTCGGGCCCGAAGGCATGCGAGAAGAAATTAAAATGGGCGTACCTGAAAGGACAGCGGTAAAGGCACCCTTCATTCACCAGGAGTTTTAATTCACAGTCAACCGAATCCCTGATAGCATGGAGTACGTCAAAATGCCTGTTAACGTTGGAATCGATAACAATCGAGCTTGCGCCAAGGTTCTCATAGAATTCCGCCTTTTGCGGTGAATCCACGAACGCAAGCACCGAGACCACTACATCGACATCGAAATCCCTTGAAATCGTTTCCACAAGATACGGATCTGCAACGACTATGGAATCAACGCCTATATCCACTAATTTCTCGATATACCAGTGGTTTATCCTGTATCCCTCGGGCGTAAGCTGCCGTCCTCCCATGCAGCTTGAGTTCAGAACCATCTCCATCCTGACGCCGTGTTTGTGGGCATACCCGGTCTGCGCCGCGATATCCTCAAGCTGCGGAGAGGCGAGGTTGCTTCTGCCGGTGCCGATATAATCAGGTGAGCCAGCCATGAAAATAGAGTATATTTTATCCTTAGCTGTTAATAATTCTTTAAGACTGTTGATGTGTCCTGGGGAAGGGACAAAAAGCTTCATGGCTTTACCTGTTATTTGCATTCATGATAAATGTTTTGCAGGATTCTACACAGGACTCTTGCGAGATAAAATGCAATATCTATTTATCTTTTAAGTTTTAATAATAACTTAAGGGGTTAAAATATGAAATGTGATATCTGTGGAAAACCCACAACAAACAAAAAAGGAATATGCGATAGATGCGACAGGATAATGGAACAGGTCGTAAGGGACGTCGGCCCTGATGTCTGGAACAATATAGAAGATTGCAAGTACATCTATCCGATGATCAAAAGAGTGGCAGAAGGAAGTCTCCGGACGCAGGATATAGTGAACGAACTGCTGAAAGGCGAGGCTGACTGAAAACAGGTTCAGGATATTTTTATTTTTTTTACGCAGCACTCCCTGCCCTCGATTATATCCACATCAGTTTCATTGCACTGCGGGCATTTTATTACAGGCAGGAAAAAGTGCAGTTTCTCGAAGAATTCGATAGGCCCTCTGTATGAGCATTTCTTACAGCTTATTAGAGGCTTGATAACTTTTATATCGTATCTTGCACCCTCTGCTGCTGTTCCCCGGGTTATCGTTTCAAAAATGAACTTTAACTGATCAGGGTTGAGCGCGGTGAGTTCTCCTATCTCAAGGAATACTTCATTCACTTTTTGTGCATCATTTTTCCTGGCAGCGTCAAGCACCGCATCTATAATTGCGCCAGCTATTGAGATCTCATGCATCCTGTTCCCTGACGACTTCTATCTCGGATTTAAGCTGGATGCATTTGGCTGCTGCATAGAGCAATGACGAGAAGGCGCATACCGTCCCTATACCCTTGCCGATGAGCTCATCCTCCTTCTTAACCAGCGCCGTGATATACGTGTTCATTTTGACATCGGTCGTAATATCCTTTTTCTCAAGTGCGCTGATGAGATTGTTCGCCTCTTCGCCGGTATTTTTCCCTTTCCTGCACAGTTTCGTGGGACATATCTTACAGTATTCTTTGAACAGGGCGCCCCATTTTGATCCAGCAATTCCTGCATGCACTTCTGCGACCACTCCGGCATAGGCTATGCAGCATTTCATCGCCCTGCCGGTCACAATCCCTTTTTCCTTTATCTCGCAGCATATCCTGCTGTTCTTATAGAAGAACCAGTTCTCCATTCCCCGCTCATACTTGTCCTTTCCTGTGTTCCTTTTATCCTTGAGTTCTTCTTTAATCTTCACAGCAAGCTCAGGTGCCCGCGGGATGGTGGCAGCCGTGCCACATGTCGGACAGTACGAGATCGGGCCGACTGCTATCTCTTTATCATTACTGTCTATGAAAGCCACTTCAATTCCCCAGGAGTTGCGCCGGATTGCAACCCTGCCCCCGTTCTTCCAGACTTCGTTATACGCAGCTGCCACAGGCGTGACCACCCTGCCATAGCCATAGATTTCAGCGACTTTCTCCATATCAATGATGCACTGCAGGGACTTTGTCAGTTCAGATTCAATATCCTTGGGGAAGAAACCTCCCTCAACCATTGCAAACAGAATGGCAGGAGGCCATGTTATTCCTTCGCCCTGCCCCACGACATTCCCTTCATCGTCCAGGATTTTTGACCCCACGCCGTCGGGTCTCTCCCATGTTAACGCTTTACCGCCAAGCAGCGATAGCTCTCTCAGTACCTTGTGGGTCGTGCCGCAATTGCCGTCCTCTATACGCAGCTTACCTTCAAGGTTTTTCCTCACACGCTCTACGAAATCCATGTGAACTCCTTATTCGTATTATTACGAACTGTTGCTATATAAGAATTACTTTCATTTTGTAATAATTGACAATTATACTTAACCCTATCAGTGGAAAATTATTTACCTCAATCTTGTGGGTCTTCATTCATGAGTTTTGCCTCATGCTATAGTAGCTCTTATTGTCTCGTATGCATGAACATGTCTTTGAACACGAATGGGAAATTATTCCCTACGAGGATACCGGTTGCAGTAACGTAGATTAGTTTTTTATGGGAACGCTGAAATCATTAAAATATAATATATCAATATTATTGTCTTCGAAGAAATTGTTATTCATGTAGGTATTGTTAGATAAATACAATCTAACCCCTCTGCCTGACGAATTATTGTTATGTTTTATGATATTGTTCGATATATATATATTGTTAATAGAAGTGTTGTCTATACTATTTAAATTAATTCCGACGTCTCTATTTCCAGTAACATATGCACCAGTTATTTTAACATCATTCACGTTTCCGGTTAATAATGCTTGGATCCTTATTCCATCTCTGTGGTTATTGTGATACCACCCGCCAATGACAGTTATATTTTTTGTCAAATTTGTGTCACCGTTTGCATCGCCCTGGATTAATAATCCGTCGTTTGTGTTGTTATAAGATTGACAGTTTATCACACTACTATTATATGTATCCGAAAAAGTTATTCCAGCAAGGTTATTTTCATATGATGTGCAATCCGAAATCGTAATGTTTTTTGAATTGAATACATATATGCCCCTATCACCCCTGGCTAAACTGATATTTGCATCTCTGATTGCTCCATTTTCAACTGTATTTAGAAGTATACCGTATCTTCTGAAGTTCTTGCCAACGATATTTTCAATTGTTGCCCCGCTACCGTTTTTTAAATATACACCTCTCCCTTCGTTTCCGGCTGTTCCGATAGAATTTAAAGAGGTATCCTTGATTGTGACCACTGTAAAATTTTCAATATAAATACCATATCTTGATATATTCGTTAAATTTACACCGCCGATATAGATATTTTTTGTTTGCTTTGGATTATTGTTGTAAAATCGAATTCCAGACGACGACGCTCCTCCCTGGTTATCCTTGTTACCATCTATAAATCCACCAATTATTTTTACATTTGAGGATTCAATAAAACTGAGTATATCCTTGTTTACATTATCGTTAAGTATAAAACTTGCTTCTGAAAAGTCCAATGTCAAATTGCTCATATTAGAACTTATAGTAGTTGGAACGTTAAAATTTCCTTTAAAAAATATCTCAGACTTTCCTGTACGTGGTAATACAGAATATACGGATTCGACCACTGTCGTGATATTTGTACCGGAGCTTATTATTTCACCGGTACTACTATTCTTCGCATAGTAATTTGAACCACTTGAACAAACAAGTATTCCATGTCCACCAAATCCGTATGAACAAGGTGCTTCACCCGAACCTGAGAGGGGGAAAATTGCGGTTAGACAAAATAAAAGTATTAATATTTTCTTCATTTTTGACATCAGAGATTAACCTGTTAACAGTGATATAATGTAGTAACAATGCACAACCATTTCTTAGCTGTTAGCAAACTTTTTATCAACATTTCATGGGAAATCAAGACCATTTCGCAACTGGCTAAAACAAAGGAGAGTATTGGTTTCATATCCCATCGTCATTGTTTCACAATAATTGTCTGGTTGGGAAGAAGCGGGTACTCCCTGATAGAAATCGTATAAGTACCGGTCTTATTGAATATGTACTCGAAATGTTCCCCCTGGTAGCGGGTCAGTCCGGCGCTGCCGGTCCAGAGGCCTTCATTGCTGACAAGGGTAAGCGTGAAATCATAGCTGTCATCATTCATCCACCTGACCTTATCTCCCAGGTTAATGGTAAAATTCAGTATATTAACGTCAGAAGGCAGTTGCAGACTATGATTTTCCTGAACTGCCCTTATCCTGTAAAACCCGTAATCACTGTCCATCCATATAATGTACTTGACTTGCCCTGGCGCGGCCATTGGGGGTGTTGGTATGGGTATATTACTGGTTGGAACAGCAGTCGGCAAAAGCGTCATCGTGGCGGTCGGGGTTACAGGAGGTGTGGGAGTTCCGGTTGGAGTCTCCACGCAGCCAGAAGTAAATGCCAGCAAAATAATAAAGATAATTGAGATTAACTTATTATATTTCATACCCGCACTAAGTTAATATTGGCGCTGTTTATAAATAACCTTATCGTCTCTTTGGTTATTTTTTTGCAAAAAATATACATGCAAGTTAGTTGTATTAGCCAAAAAAAAAGTTGGATAAATCAGGAGAACTCATTATGAACCTTGAAAATACTTTGCTTATGATACCCGGCCCTGTGCCTGTCGCACCCCGAATACTCCGCGCCATGTCAAAACCCATAATTGGCCACCGCGGCAAGGAATTCGGCGACATGTACAACGAGTGCAGGTCTGTCCTGCAGGAGCTTTTTGCCACAAAAAATGATATGTTTGTCATAAGCGGCTCAGGTACCGCAGCCATGGAAGCCGCAGTCGGGAACGTCATCGGGGAAAAGGATACCCTCGTGACCATCGAGAACGGGAAGTTCGGGGAACGCTTCAGGGAGATAGGAGAGCGATACGGGAAGGTAAAAACCGTCAAGTTCGACTGGACAAAAGGCGAATCCATAGAGCTTGATAAAGTGGAAAGCGCGCTTTCTGAAGGCGCAAAAGCCGTATCCCTTGTACATAATGATACTTCCGTAGGCATCAAGAATCCCGCAAAAGAGATAGGAGAGCTTGCAAAAAAGTACGGCGCCCTGTTCATCATGGACGGCGTGACCACAATCGGCGGCGATGAAGTCCTGGTGGATAAGTGGGGTGTTGACCTCGCAGTTGTCGGCTCCCAGAAATGCATTGGCGCGCCCCCGGGATTATCCGCAATCTCGGTTAGCAAAAAGGCATGGGATTCCATGGTAGAGAAGCCTCCTTATTATATGGATCTGAAGGCATATAAGAAATCGGCAGGCAAAGAGACCGCCCAGACACCATATACACCTGCCGTGCCGCTCTTTTTCGCGCTGCATGAAGCGCTTCGCATAGTAAAAGAGGAAGGGCTTGAAGTGCGCATCAAGAGGCATGCAAAGTTTGCAGAGGCTTTCCGCGCGGCAGCAGAAGCCATGGACGTTGAGATGTTCCCGCAGTTGAACAAGTACAGCAGGTATTCTAATACTGTCACTGCCATGAAAATCCCAACCGGAATAGATGACAAGAAGCTGCGCGGCGGGATAAAAGAGCTCGGGATACAGGTTTCAGGCGGCCAAGGGGCACTTGAAGGCAAGATATTCAGGATCGGAAGCATGGGCAATATAAGCAAAATGGATATTTTAAGCACGGTGCAGGCGGTTGAGATAGTGCTCCATAAGAACGATGTCGTTAAGAAGATGGGACCCGGCGTTGAGGCTGCAAGTAATGTATTAAAATAGATCTTAAACTTGAGCCATAGATTTTCAAAGACGATTGACAACGAACTCAAAACGAATTTAAACGAACTCATCAGTCCGAGTTCGTATAGAGTTCGTGCTTGTCGGTTCGTTGTTTATATTAATGGATCGACTGTACAAGCATGCAGTATTTAAAGGCAGTAAAGTTTTTAATCAGTGAACCCGTGTAGGAGGCGAATTAATATGCTTGAAATTGCGCTCCCAAAAGGCAGTCTTGAAGAACAGACACTTCTTTTGTTCAAACAGGCAGACCTTGAGATAAGAAAAACAGACCGGGAATATAACCCAACTGTAAAAGACCCGAGAATAAAAAAAGTAAAAATACTCAGGCCGCAGGAGATACCGAAATACGTCGAAGAGGGCTATTTTGACCTGGGCATATCTGGAAAGGACTGGGTGATGGAATCGGAATCCGATGTTGTGGAAATCACCGATATGTTCTACAGTAAACAGGGAGAAGGGACTGTTAAGATCGTAGTGGCAGTGCCGAACGATCAGGATATCAAAACTTCAAAGGATATCAGACCTGGAAGCAGGGTCTCGACTGAATATCCAAAGCTCACAAAGAAGTTTTTTGATAAGCTGGGTATACCGGTTGATATTTGCTACTCTTACGGAGCGACAGAAGCCAAAGTCCCGGAACTCGTTGATGTTATCGTAGACCTGACCGAGACCGGGTCAACGCTTCGGAAAAACGGGTTAAAGATCGTGGATATCATACTTGAATCCACGACTAAACTAATTGCAAATAAGAAAAGCTGGAAAGACCCGGTGAAAAGAAAGGAGATCGAAGAGATAAAAATACTTTTACTGGCTGTACTTGAAGCCCGGGGCAGGGTATTCATAGTCATGAACGTGCACGAGAACAAGCTCGATGCCGTGGTCAGCGGTCTTCCCGCAATG
>CABMIA010000098.1 GCA_902386085.1 uncultured archaeon | reverse complement strand
ATTATCCAATGGATTCACGCCATTTGTCCACGTATTCCTTTAAAATCTTACCAGAAAAATCCCCTATCTCCTTTGCTTTTATGCAGACGTCACCCGCCATCTTCCCTGCGTCCATGGCATTGGTAATGCCTCCGCCGGTCAAAGGATCGGACTGCCTGGCAGCATCGCCCACGAGCATAAGCCCATCTGTCACAGTCTGCTTTATCGGCCCGCTGACGGGAACGCCGCCAACCACTATTTCCAGGATCTTAGCCTGCGGCATATAGTTGTCTATGAATCTGTGAAGAAGTGAAATAGCCCTGATATTTCCGGATCTGCTTCCAAGGATTCCCAGCCCCACATTGGCCGTGTGTTCACCTTTGGGGAATATCCATACATATCCTCCGGGCGTATATTTCTCTCCCAGGAAGAACTTGCTGTATTCGCCCGGTTCGATATTTGAGACCAGGAACTGTGCGCAGGTATCGATATCGCCAGGCTTCAACGCCGTGTTTATGCCGCCCCATCTGCCGACTTTTGATTCAACGCCGTCTGCCCCGATCACTATATCAGAATTGATATCACAGGTTTCTCCCATGTACATTGCTTTTATCCCTGTAACTTTCCCGTTGTTCCGCAATAGTCCGGTTGCCCTTGTCTTCACCATCACTTCGGCCCCTGCAAGCGCAGCTTTCTGGGCAAGCGCCCTGTCAAAGACCTTACGTTCAAGAACGTAACCGACTTTCTTACTGGACGCATCCCCGGACATTTTGATCTCTGTTCCATCTGGTGCGAGTATCTTGGACCCCTTCACTTCGGCCGCTATCCATTTTTCGTCTGGTTTTATATGTTTAATCAAGGCGTCTTTGCCTACCCCTTCGGCGCATCTCACAGGATCCCCTATCTCCTGCCTTTTTTCGATAAGCAAGACCTCAAGCCCTGCTTCTGCGCAGGTTTTTGCGGTTATTGAGCCAGCCGGTCCTGCCCCTACAACAATGACATCATATCTGGACTTCATTTTATCCCCGGCGCTCCCACATACGCATCGCAGTATCCATATTTATAACGATTGATTTTAACGCTCATAGGTCTTGCCTGCTAACGCAGTTGGCACATATAAATTTTATTAAGCCCTCATATCCCTATATACATTCTCTGGAATAGCTTTGAAAAAATCCTGCTACATGCCGCTTTTTTGATTGTCTCAGGCACATGGTCATTCATCAGGCGGCCTTGCATGTTCATCAGCATGCTGTATCCCCTTTTCTTCCTGTCAACGATTTTCCTGTACTCCCCAAGACCGTATTTGAGAGTTTTATCTCCATCAATGATGTTCTGGACAATTCTTGCACATTCCTTGCTAAAATACACTGTAGGACGGATCCCTTCCCCAACAGTTGGAGTTGCATGGCCTGCCGAATCGCCAACCATGAATACATTTCCCATAACAGGCTCCCGCAGGCCTAAAGGGATATACCCGCCATGGACATCTTCCGGATCAAGAGACATACCCTTAAGAAATTGAGTTAGCTGTTGGAGAATTTCTGTCTTTCCGGCATAACTCGCAAGACCAATACGTGATTTACTCCCAACCGGGAAAATCCAGGCCGCACCGCACGGGATGATTTCAGGGTCAATGAAAAAATGAAGTTTGTCATCGGCATAATTTACCTCTGATTCTATGCCGAACACCAGTTTATCCCTGCTCACATAACCTTTCCCAAGCGAACTCCCAAGCACAGCCCTCCAGCCAGTGCAATCGATAATGCATTCCGAATTAAAATTCCCGGATTCTGTTAAAACAGTTTGACCTGACACACCATTGACCGGGCTGATGAGTATTTTAGCCTTTAGCCTTCCGGCTATGGTTTTGCAGTATTTTTCATAGTCAAAAGTACTTATTGGCTCGACAAGTTCCACATTCCTTTCCTCTGGTATGTGAAGTACAAGGGTATCAAATTCCTGCAATATGGAATTCTTGCACCCAACCTCTTCTAATACGGATGTGAAGGTGGCGCAGGCAGAAGTTTGTTTTGTCCCGATTTCTTTTCTATCAACAAGTAGAATATCCCCGTCTATATTATCGGCTACTGTAAGTCCCGCAAAACTCGCACCCGCTATTATTGCATCATAATCCGACATAGTTGCACATATTTTTATTTAATATTCACATGATCGACCTGCAAGGTCCGGATCCTGCGGGGCATTGGGCATTATACCTGTCTTTCGTTGATCTCCAGCGCTCCCACGGGGCAGATTTTTGCACATACTCCGCAATTTGTACATGTATTATCGACCTCAATCCACGTTTCGATCAACTCAAGCGCGCCTACCGGGCACACTCCCACACATGCACCGCAATATCCGCATTTATAACGATTGACATTAACGCTCATAAATCCAGCCAGTTAATGCAGTTGGCACATATAAATTTTATTAAGCATTAACTTCTATAAGTACAGGTTTTGTCACCACTGTAAAATTATTATATACCACATACAACTTTTCGATTGTCTTGCCCGGAATGCCCGCTTTCAATAATTTTACTCTCTCTTCGGACGTTTCTAGCATTATACACCACCCTCTATAATTACCAACCGTTTTACCGTTATATGTAGGATTAACTACAGGTTATATAAATATTGTGATTTAATTCGATTCCAATTGGAATAAGAAAGTAAATATTTCAATGAATAGAAATAGTACAAAGAATAATACCAGGAGTGATGGTTTTGGACGAAATAATATTCAAGAATGCAAAAATCACAAGGCCGCAGGATAACCAGCCTGAACAGCTAAAGAAATTGTTTCCCCTGATTTCTCCCGTGAAAAAAGGTGATCTTGTTGCGGTTAAAATACATCCCGGCGAATACGGCAACACTACGCATGTGAGACCCGTCATCGTAAGAACGGTCGTCGACCTTGTAAGAGAAGCGGGAGGGATTCCGTTTGTTACCGACACCACCACCCTGTACCGGGGCATGAAGCTCAACGCCGCAGACCTGGTAAACGGGGCAGCCATGAACGGCTTCACACATGCGAGCATCAATGCGCCCTTTCTTGTGGCGGACGGATTAAGGGGAAATGACGGGAAAGAGATAACGATCAACGGCGAGGAACTTGAGAGTATCACGGTTGCCTCCGCCATTGCAGAAGCGGATTCAATGATAGTGGTCTCGCATGGAAAAGGACATCCGGGTTCAGGATTCGGCGGCGCCGTGAAGCATCTTGGCATGGGATGTCTTGACAGGGCGGGCAAGATAAGAGTCCATGAGGTAGGAAAACCTTCCATAGACCCTGAAAAATGCGTCCGGTGCGGTGAGTGCATTGAGGTCTGCCCATGGGGCGCCATTACGCCGCCTGACATCGACCTGTCAAAATGCTGCGGTGAATTATCATGCGCAGAAGCCTGCCCCGAAGAGGCGATAATCCCGCCGCCTGATGCCACCGATAAAATGCAAAAGAGGCTTGGTGAGGCAGCATTTGGCCCGATCAATGCGCTCCATGGCAGGATAGGGTATATCAACTGGGTATATGACCTTACTCCTGGCTGCGATTGCTTTAATTTTTCAGCCGAGAGGTTCGTTGAAGATATAGGGATACTGGCAGGAAAAGATCCTGTGGCTCTGGATTCGGCAACGATCGACCTGATCAATGGGAGAATGAAAGAAAATGGCAGGTCGATTTACGATGTCTGGGGTGTCAATCCCTGGATACACATCGAATCTGCTGAAAAAATAGGATGCGGCAGCCGGGGATATAAGTTAACACAATAAAAAAGACGATTGGCAGCGAACTCAATACGAACTGAACGAATTCACTAGCCAGAGTTTGTTTTTGAGTTCGTACCGGTTCGGTGCTTATGGTAGCTGAAAAACCATGGAGCTACATCATATATCTTTACAAAAGCGATAGCTATTTATTATCACAATTTGTATTGTTATTACCGTGGGCGTGAATTTGAAAATAATCAAACGGGCGTGCTCATTTAAGTTCTGTCCTGAACGTCCAGGGGCCATAAAAGAGAGCCGTGGATTTAATGTTTGAATATATTTTAAGAAATGCATCCTGTGTGTGAGCAATGCTATTATGTAAAAGAGTTGTGGATGGGGTTAAAAGACTCCCCTCTACATCTTTATCCAATTTATCAGCAAATCCCATAAAAAAGCTAATATTATAACAGCTAAAATTGAAAAACCGATGAAAATATGCAATAAAGGGGAATGGTGACGTTTTTGATCTTCGGTTTTAGTTTCCTCGTCATAATAGTGTCTTATATGATTCCAAGTCTTAATCGAACTTAATATCATATAAATTCCAAAAATAACACATATAACCCAAAAATAAATATACGGCGTATTTTTGACTAATTTAATAGAAAAATAATATTGAAACCGATAATATAGAAGCGCTAAAAATCCTCCAACAAGGGAAGAAACCCCCACAGAATTTAGCGTAATATGCATGAATTTCATCCTTGAAGAATAAATTACTTCACGAATATTATCCATCTTTATTTGCTCTTTTTTATCATCATAGGATTCATGATATCCCGTGTAAACTAAAAAAATAATACCTATATCATAAAATACGATACCAAGTAAATAAGAAAGCGCAAAGAAAGTAAGCAAATAAAATGGTTGTTGCGGCGGAAATGGTTGTTGCTGCAGATTATAATCTTGGATGATGGTATATTCTATAATAAGAATAAACAGTCCGCCTGAAAACAGATATGCTAAATCTTCACTGAGGTAGTGTGTATAAAGCTTATCAATCCATGAAGCTTCCATAAAATTCTTCCTTTATGTTATCATATGATTGGATTAATACTATATAGGTATAACATTAAAATATAAAGCTCCATATTTTTATGTTGTATATATTATATAGTTGTCAAATTGGATAATAAAGCAAAATTATCCTAATATAAAATTATGTTTAAATATATCAGGTATTTTCATAATCGAAATGAATAAAAATTATTAATGCTCCGTTCACTTCATAGAACAGAGCATCATATAAGATAGCTTTCACTTTTAAGACGTTACATCATATAGCTCTCATGTCCCGGCATCGGCATCTCGCTCTTCTTTTCCGGGATCTCAGCAACAAGCGCCTCTGTGGTCAGCATCAGGCCCGCTATGCTTGCGGCATTCTGCAACGCGGTGCGAACCACCTTCACCGGGTCGATTATACCTGCTTCTATCATATCCACATAGGCATCGGTCTTTGCATCGTAGCCCATGTTCGGGTTCGACTCAGCCTTTAGCTTCTCGATCACGACAGAGCCTTCCTTGCCTGCGTTTATCGCGATCTGTTTCAGGGGTTCTTCGATGGCTTTCCTGATAATGTCCACGCCTACCATCTGGTCCCCCTCCAGGCACAGGCTGTCAAGTTCAGAAGCAGCCCTGAGCAGCGCTATCCCTCCGCCCGCCACGACGCCCTCTTCGATTGCGGCTTTGGTGGCGTTCAGCGCATCATCGATACGCATCTTCTTTTCCTTAAGTTCTGTCTCGGTCGCGGCGCCAACGTTCACAACTGCAACGCCGCCTGAAAGCTTGGCGAGGCGCTTCTTCAGGTCGGTCTTTTTATAATCCGACTCTTCAAGCTTGATGCGCCCTTCAATGATCGCTTTCCTCCTTCCGATATCTTCCTTCTCGCCCTGCCCCTCGATTATGATCGTCTTATCCTTGTTCACCCTGATTTTCTTTGCGCTTCCGAGATCTGAGAGCTTTGTGTTCTCAAGCTTCATACCCAGTTCTTCGCTGATGACCTTACCGCCGGTGAGCGCGGCTATGTCCTCAAGGATCTCCTTTCGCTCATCCCCGAAGCCCGGCGCTTTTATCGCGCAGACCTTCAGGGCGCCCCGGATTATATTAAGCACAATCGTTGCCAGGGCTTCGCCTTCCACATCTTCGGCTATGATAAGAAGAGGCCTGCTTTCCTTCACGACAGCCTCAAGCACAGGAAGGAATTCTTTCATGGCGCTTATCTTTTTATCGTACAAGAGGATCAATGGATTTTCGAGCACTGCTTCCATTCCCTCTTTATCAGTTGCCATATATGGTGATATGTAGCCCTTATCAAGCTGCATCCCTTCCACAACTTCAAGCGAGGTTTCCATGGATTTTGCTTCCTCGACCGTGATCACGCCCGCAGCCCCGACCTTATCCATAGCGTCCGAGATCAGGCTCCCTATTTCTTCATCATTGTTTGCTGAAACAACTGCCACCTGGGTGATCTTTTCTTTGGTTTTGACCTCCTCGCTCATTCCTTTGATGGCCTTTACGACCGTTTCAGTCGCCTTATCGATACCGCGCTTGATCTCGATCGGATTTGCGCCAACTGTAATGTTCTTCATTCCCTTGTGCAGTATGGCCTGGGCAAGCAGCGTTGCTGTTGTTGTCCCGTCGCCTGCGACATCCTGAGTCTTTGTGGCTACCTCTTTTACAAGCTTGGCTCCCATGTCTTCATAAGGGTCTTTCAGGTCAATTTCCTTGGCAATGGTAACCCCGTCATTGGAAATCACGGGGCTTCCGAAACTTTTTGATAGCACCACATACCTGCCCTTCGGCCCCAGCGTTATCTTTACAGTATCGGCCAGTTGATCCACTCCCCGCAGGAGTGCATGCCTTGCCGCATCATTAAATATTAATTGCTTTGCCATGTTATCCCTCGATCTTTGCGACTATGTCTTTTGAATCCAGGATCAGATATTTTTCTCCATCTATTTCCATTTCCTCTGAACTGTAACCTGTGTACAATATTATATCCCCTTTTTTAATCGGGACATCTTTTAATTCGTCTCCCAGTTCTATTACGATTCCCTGTTTTTTCTTTTCCTTTGCCGTCTCGGGAATAAATATCCCGCCTTTAGTCTTTTCTTCCTCTTTGACAGGTTTAATTAAAACCCTCTTACCTATTGGTTTTATTCGCATCGATAACACTCCTTTAAATCGTATATTAGCTTTTTAATGTACGTACAAGTTTCAGGCTTGTATCGGGCTTTTTCATTGTTTGCACTTCCATATAAAGTTTACTCTCAAGAATATAATAAAAAAATAAAAAAAACTAAAATTAAAAAAAGAGAAATTTATTCTGTAACTTCAATCTTAGCCTTCATAAGTTGCGGATGAATCCCGCAAACATATTCAAATGTCCCGGTCTTGCTAAAGGTGTAGTTGAAGGAATCACCGGTATTGAGGACTGCTGAAGAAAATGACTGGTCGTTCGCGACTACAGAATGCATTATTACATCATAATTCACCCACCTGACAGTAGTACCTGACTTAACCTGCAGCGTAGCCGGGTGGAACCCCATTGATGATATGAAAACCTCATTCTGGCCTGCAACTGGAATGCTGCCGTACCTGCCCGGAGCAAAGAACAGGGCGCCCCTGAAGACAAAATCCCTGTCTTTGGCTGCAAGGTGACAGGCTGCGCATACGTAGGTGTTCTGCGGCGGCACGAGGACTGTCTTGTTCGGATGATATGCCGCGTATTCCCACTCGCCATTACGCAGGTTCTGGT
>CABMIA010000097.1 GCA_902386085.1 uncultured archaeon | reverse complement strand
AATATTAGATTCTTTTTTTTCGTCTGTCATATTTATTGCCTATATGTTGATACTTCATTATACCGAAAACAGTCGATTGTGTGATCATTCACCATTCCTGTCGCCTGCATAAAAGCATAACAAATCGTAGAGCCCACAAATTTGAATCCACGTTTTTTCAGGTCTTTACTCATAACAAGAGATTCTTTGGTTTCCGGCGGTATTTCCGATAAATATTTGAATTCATTCATTCTTGGTTTGCCTGCGACAAATTGCCAGATATATTTATCAAAGCTGCCATACTCTTTTTGAACCTCCAGGAATTTTCCAGCGTTTATGATTGTAGCTCTGATTTTCAGACGATTACGTACAATACCCGGATCAGCCAGCAAACGTTCCTCGTCGGCTTCTGTATAGTGTGATATCTTAGCCGGATCAAAGCCAGAAAAAGCTTTGCGATAATTCTCTCTTTTCCTTAAAATAATCTTCCATGTGAGCCCTGCCTGCACTCCCTCTAAAATGAGGAATTCAAACAATCTTATATCATTATGCACCGGCACGCCCCATTCTTTGTCATGGTATTCTATCATCAATGGATTATCATTCGGCCATGAACATCGTTGTTTTTGTATCATCTTTGAATTTCCTGCCTGCCTGATTCTAACTGCATCATTTTGACGCACACGTTAAAGATAAACATTATGCAGTGGCAATGTAAGGTTATTTCGGTTTATATTGATCCGGAAAGGCGTTGCCCTGTTTTCATGCGCTCCCGTTAAATGCTATTATTTCATGCTGCCTCAAAAATCAAGTGGCTTAACCAGATATTCCCTCAATTTAATGTCAAAAAATTTATTTGAAGAACTCGCTTTAATGACGGCAGCAGTATCCGCTCCCCTGCCTGTTCCGGCTACTGCGATGACATCTGAGAATGGGATCAGTCCGGCGTCAGCGCTCATAGCTACTATCTCAACAACCACTTTTGTTCCCTGACCAAAAATCCTCAGGGTATCAGCTACAGCCTGCTCATAAGATATAGAGCCTCTCTCCTTAAGTGCAGTCCCAAGACCTCTCAAAACCATAGTTCCTGTATGAACCTTTCCTCCCATACTCTCGATCTTCTTTTTTATTTCCGGATCAAATGTTTGAAGATTTGGCTCTCTGATACCGGTATTATGGGTAACCACTATCAGTTTTATTCCTGTGCCTCTCAGCAATTCGGCGGCGGCAAGTCCCGTATCTCCAAAAGTCGATGCAACAACGATATGACTGATTCCACGCTTTGACGCCTCTTCTTTGGCAATCTGTAGAGTTCTTTGGGTGTTCTCTTTACCTGCTTTTTCAAAATACATATTATTCACCTTTTTTATGGTACGTATCAAATCATCCGTGTCGTGTTGTTCTTCATATCAAATCTTTCTTTTTTTCTGCGAATTCTTCCTTATTTCATCTCTCCTCTGGTCAGGAAAATATCAGCAAATAGTTATAAGGTCCAGCGTTTGACCTTTCAAGAAATGTGAATCCATTTCCATGACATATTTCGATGACATCTTTCTCACTTAACCGCTCTTCAAATGGAGGACCAAAATCCATTTCCATTTTTTTCCAATCTATTATCACCAGCCGCCCTTTCCTGTTAAGAACACGTTTTACTTCTTTCAATAAGGAAACTTTGTCTTCAAGTTCATGAAAAACATTAACCATCAGAATGATATCCACCGACTTATCAGAAAGTGGAATTGAAGATTCTTCTGAGAGAATGGTTTCGATGTTAGTGATTTTTTCTTTTTCGATCTTATTACCGAGAATATCAAGCATTTCCTGCTGGATATCGAGCGCAAACACTTTTTTAACTCGCTTTGACACAGGAATTGAAAAAAACCCTGTTCCACAGCCAAGGTCCGCAATCACCATTTCCCCTGTTAGCTTCAGTTTTTCAATTATATTGCCTGGATTTAAGAATTGCGCTCTGCCCGGGTCATCGAGGATGCCAGCTTTCTTTGCATCGAATTTATGAATCATATTTCAATTCTAAAAAGGGTGAGCATGTGTCTTAATCGTTTCTTTGGACGAATGGAACTCCAAATCCTCAAAAATAGATTCTCATCCTCTAATTTGCCATCTGATAGCAGGCACCTTTCGAACTTCACGGGATAATTTCGCACCCGTTATTAAGCTCAGGATACTCGAAATCCTTCCGGTTGACAACCCCGTTATCAATCAACTCCCTGATAGCCGGAGCAGCCCCTTCCAGCTCCCTCACCAGATGCTTCACAGTCGCGCATATCAGCCCATATCCATCCTTCCTTAACATATCCTGCGCATGGTTCACGAAAAGGCACCTTCCTCCGCAAATATGGAAAATCCCACAGGAAATACACGGCTCACCCACGCTGATCTTATCGCATAGGGACATCGGATGATCATTAATGATCGAGCCGACTACAGAAAAATCAAAATCAATAGATACAGGGCATGCAGATATCCTGCCGTCTGGCATTATCGCGAAAAAGTCAACGCCTGAACCGCATCTGAGGCGCGAAGGCACACCGCTTAGCATTGAATTTATGACACCGATAAAAGGGACAATCCCCTGAACCTTGCTGCTGTGCTTCATTTCACCCACCCACCACTCCACAAGCGAAGATATGTCTTTATTATACGAATTAATCCACTCCGCAATCCCTGTTTCTTCTTCCCAGCTTTCCCAGAACATTTCAAATCCAAGCTGCCAGTGTATATGGTCAAAAATTTTCAGCCCCGCAAGGTGGCGCACATCTTCATAGATATCGGTGCCCTTATCCACCGTCATCCTTGCGACGAGGTCGCCCGAAAAGCCTTTCTGCCTTATTATTTCAATATTGCGCATTATCCTTTCGTAAACTCCTTCGCCCCGGTTCCTGTCCGTGGTTTCCTTTTGCCCGTCTATGGAAACCAGGATCGAATGGAATCGCTGCAAATATCCGGGCTCCACTTTATCCAGGAAAAGCCCGTTCGTCTGCACTACATACCGCCCCGGAATTGCATCCATTATTTTTTCCATAGTCTCTATCCTGAGAAGCGGTTCGCCGCCGTAGAACTCGATAACAGGTGCGCTATCCCGGGATAAGAACGATTTAAGGTCTTCGATGGAATACTGGATTTCCTTTGGGGGTGAATCGCTCCCGCCTCCGCAGTAATTGCAGTTGAGGTTGCATTCCTTGGTCAGTATAATATGATAGTGCATAAAGCGGTCAACAAGAGGCGGAATAACAGATAAACATATTGGCATGGATTAAACTATCCGCCGGAAAGAATATTTGTTACAATATCATGTTTGAACCGAATGGAAAAGTCAAAAGAATCAATTAAATGCTACATAGTAAGCTGGGACGAGGCATACAGGCTGGCAAAAATCATAGCAAATAAAATTAAAAGGTCGGGTTTCAAACCCGACCTGGTCATCGGCATCGCACGCGGCGGGCTTGTACCAGCTCGCACTGTATGCGATTTCCTTCTCCATAAAGATCTTACATCCATAAAGGTTGAACACTGGGGAATTGCAGCAACGCTTGGAAAAGCCCGGATGAAATTTCCACTTCCTGCAGAGATCGAAATATCAGGAAAAAATATACTGATAGTGGATGACGTCGCAGATACCGGAGACACATATTCCTTGATCATGGATTATTTAAAGGAAAAGAATCCTGCTGAGGTCAGGACGGCAGTCCTGCAGTACAAAACCTGTTCGAAATTCGTTCCGGATTACTGGGGAGAGAAACTGGATGAGTGGGAATGGATCATCTATCCATGGGCCTTATTTGAGGACATGACAGGATTTATTGGAAAGGTGCTGGCGCAACCCGGGACGGCTGAAGATATCAGGAAAAGCCTGAAAAACCTCTTTAATATTAGCATCCCGCGGAAAGACCTTCTCGATATGCTTAATATGATGCACCTTGCGGGAAAGGTTAGAAAAAGAAAACCGGGCAAAAAGGTTATTTGGGACATATTGATGAATAATAACATAAAGGGTGAGTGAATAAATTGAATACCAGGGTTCATGTCTTTGTTTCAGGGAAAGTCCAGGGAGTATCCTACAGGTCGGGTACAAAGGATAATGCACAGGAGATGGGTTTAACAGGCTGGGTAAGGAATCTTGAAGACGGGAGGGTTGAAGCCGTATTTGAAGGTACCAAGGAGAGGGTTGAGAAAATGGTAAAGTGGTGCAGGAAAGGGCCGGATTATGCGGTGGTAAAAGATATGGAAATAAGGTTTGAAGAATACACAGGGGAGTTTAAGAAATTTGCCATAATCAGGTATTAGTTATATGTAGTCTGTTCTCCAATTTTGAGCCATGGAAACTATTGAAACACCTTGCCCTTCATGTTCGCCGCAAACTCCCGTTTCTCATTCAGTGCTGAAAAGCGAGAAAGGTGCATTATTGCAATGCGAAGACTGCGGGGCGGTACATAAAGAGGCAACACCCAGGAAAGTGCTTGTGAGAGTCGTAGTAAGCAAGGGGGATAAATCCCTGCGTATGGGAACTTTACTTTCGGGTTTTGTCAGGGTCGGCGATGAGCTGATCGTGGACGATGAGACCACGGGGGAAGCGTATCATGTACGGATCAGTTCTATCGAAGTGGGAGACAAAAGGTTGGACAGCGCCAGCGCCGAAGATATAAAAACGATATGGGCGCGGGCAATCGATGAGGTTGTCGTGAAAATAGCCATAAGCCGCAGGGAAACCACTGAATCGATAGAGATGAAAGTACCAGGGGACGCGGAATATGTCATCGGTGACAAAGTCAAGGCGGGAAATCGCGAATTGAAGATCGTAAGAATAAAGATAAGGGACGGCGGGTTTAAAAGCAGAAAAGGCATTGCTGTTGCAGCAAAGGATATCAGGCGCATTTATGCAGATTCGGGAATCCGGGAACCAGGAAGGATTTCAAGAGGCGGGGAGCGCATCAGGATTAAGAAGAGGGAGTCGGTATGGAGCTTGAAACACAAAAAAACAGATTGATCGGGGAACTAAGACAGCACGGGATAAGTGAACGCGTGCTTGAGGCCATGAGGCGCATCCCGAGACACCTTTTCGTCCCTGAACAAGAACTGCGGGATGCGTATGCCGATTATCCCCTGCCCATCGGCTGGGGGCAGACCATCTCTGCTCCCCATATGGTCGCGATAATGTGCGATCTTCTGGATATACAGGATGGAATGTCGATACTTGAGATAGGGGCAGGTTCAGGCTATCATGCAGCCGTGATGGGTGTACTTGCAGGAAGCGGTCATGTTTATACGGTCGAGGTTATAGCACCTCTTGCTTCCTTTGCCCGTGAGAACCTGAAAAAAGCCGGTATAACTAATGTCACTGTGGTCGTAGAGTATGGCTCTCTCGGACTTCCCCGGTTTGCGCCTTATGACAGGATCAGTGTTGCAGCGGCATCTCCCGAGATTCTCGATACCTTGACAGGGCAGCTTAAGTCAAATGGTAAACTCGTTATCCCTGTAGGCAAGAATTTCCAGGAGCTTTACCTTGTTACAAAAACCAACGGATTAAAAAAAGAAGCTAAAGGGGGCGTTGTGTTCGTGCCCCTTGTGGGGAAAAAAGGTTTCCCCTACTAGAGGGAATGAAGTTCTCCCGACTGGATTTTCTTGACCAGCATGTTCCATTCGTTCTTCTTCAATCGTACCATATTCGTGCCCTCCCCTATCAATACGTCTTCTGCAACAGTTTCAACTGCAGGACAGCAGCTTTTCTCACAGATATATACTTTCATTTGATCACCAGACGCTTTAAAAGTGGATTTTGGATATTAAGGTTTCGTTCATCGGTCATTATTTTGCCTGCGCGTAGAAGTTACAGGCGGCATGTGTAACAGGAAAACGACTGGCGTTTTTGCTGGCGCCATCACAACCCAGTATGAAATTCAAGAGCGTATTTATTTCAGCAGGGTTTCTGGTCTTACCCGGGTTGATGGAATTAACGTGAGACTCGGTTTTCTGTTTCACAGGTTCGGGAACAGGAGTTGGAGTGGGCGCAGGCGTAGTAACCTGGGGGGTGGGTACAGAAGTGCCAATTTCAACCGACGGCGCAGCAGCCTGAGATTTTGCCTTGATTTCAATCTCCTTGCTCATAGTGCTCATTTTTACACCCCTTGTACCAAGTTCATAATAATCGGCTTTTGCAGGGGGAAGTTTAACAGGTTCTCCTGGAGTTACTTTCAAAGTATAACTGAACCTTAGTTCCTTATTTGCTTCCAGTATATCTTCGTGTGATGTGCTGCCGCTTATGAGAGTCGAATCCTTGGGCAATTTATCATCGATGCTTACTTTTGTAAGGGTACTCCCGACATTTTTAGCAACAACGGTTACCGTCATAGTACCGCTTGCACCTATTTCAGAAACATCTGTCTCCTTATTGAGAACGATCTCGGGTCCGTAAACGATAATCTTAGGCTGGTTTGATGATATGCTGTAGAACTCCCTGTTTAGTTTGAATTCAGCTTTTGCCGCGGGGAAAACTATGCCGTCTTTGTTCTGTTCCATCGGTTTTACCGGGTAGTGATAATCCCATCCTTCATTGGCAGGAAGATCAATGACCCAGTGTAGTGATTCATTCCCCATTATTTTAAAATTGTCAGGAATTGCATCTGTAATGCTCAGGTTTTTAATATCATATCTTCCATTGTTCTCTATCGAAAGCGAAACTATCGCATAATCCTTTAGATAAATCTTGGTATTCATACTCTTTCTAAAGGACGGCATTAGTACTGTTTCCGGCGATATCCAAATGGTCTTAGCCAACTCTGCAGTGTAAGGAATATCCTTCACATCAAATCCACTTACGTTTGCCAGTATACCATAAGACTTTTTTTCTCCGGTTTCAGGCGGTGCAAATGTTATAATTCTTGTAATCACCGATCCTTTTTCTATTTTTTCAAAATGTTCCTCCAGAGTACCCCTTTTCAGCGGGAGTTCTGTTGTTAGGTGCAAGTCAGCATTGACAACGTCTGCGGACCCGGTGTTTTTTAGGCTTACTGTCGCTGTAATTTCTGCGAAGGGTGAAGATGTATATTCACTGCGGTCCGTATCTATTGATACCTCAAGATGAGGGATTCCCCTTGGATCCAGTTCTATAATCGCCCAGGGAGCATATCTTTCAAAAAGCCATTCCGGGGCATCCTTGGAGGGAAGTTGTTTTGCCGTGACCCTCAATTCACCATCCGGTGTGATATACGAATCTCCAGGTACGAGTGCTGCAGTGTCAACAAATACCCCATTTTTTGATATGTTCAGCTCTACGTACTGATCGACAGGTTCACTTGGTATATCTCTATATTTGTCTGATTCTACAGGCGCAGAAAACGATACTGCTTTTACGGAATACCCGCCATATGAAAGTTCTTCCCCAAGCTGAAGTTTGCCTGATGTGCCTCCTCCCCACTGGAGTTCTGATATTAGGAAGGCTTCTGCATGGCTAATATACAGCAACAAAGCTAGAGATATCGTAATCCATTTAATTAATTGCTGAGCTTTTTTTTTCATACACAAACTACCCACTATATACAATATATGTGAACTTAATACTTACAGTTTGCGGTTTTAATTCAAGAGTTTTCACTGCCCAAATTAATTCTATAAGTAGGTAATTATTTGTTTTTTGATATTATGTAAGAATCCTTGATACATATAATTTCCTACACAAAGCCGTTCAGGTAAAAAAATATAAATAGTAGAATCATCATAGTTACATATTATGAAAGTCGTTTTCAGAATTATTGGCTCTGAGGAAGACCTTGCCGATCTTGATGAAAATGAAGAAAACGTGCATTTTTGCTTCAGGCCGTCTGAAAAAAACATTTTTGAAGTTGTGAAGAAATGCCCGAAATTGAAACGAATACAGTTGCCTTCTTCCTACCAGAAAACAATTTCAAATACCACAAAAATGTTTTTGAAAATGAGAAATACTAAATTGATGGTTGGGGATATCTGGGGACATAGAACTGATATCGATAGATTTGCAGAGATAGAAGTTTAATTATTAATAAATATTTATTTGTAGCAGTTCTCTTGGTAATGTCCAACCGGCATTTCAGGATCTTGTTTTAAAATATCTAAAAGATTTAAAATTAAGAAATTTTTTAGTATAATTCACATGCGAATAATTATAATCATTATTATAACTATGATTATTATTTTAGAAAGCTTTAAATAGCTTAAGAAATAATTAAAAGTTATAGGTATCCCATTAAAAGGAAGGATTGGAAATGCTGGAAACCCCTCAAGAAAGAGTGCAATTACTAAAAGCTGGTATCGATGGCGCTGCTATCGAAAAGCTTTACTTGATATGTAATAATTTTAAAATAATACGCGCTCCCTTACTTTTTGAACAGGTTGAAGGCTATACAATCAAGAAAAATAATTCTTTAATTGGCAGGGTTCATAACCTGCCAAAAGGCAATATGTACCTCCCGGAAGACCCGCATGTTGATGGAATTAGAGAAGATTTCCAGGCGAATAGAAAAATGTGCGGATTCTATTCACCCTGTTTTTGATCCAGACAGCTATCGAATATAAATCTCATTTTTGCTGATCATTAATGGAATTGGGAAGAATTTTTTAATTTTTATTAAATATTCTAAATTAGGACATTGCCGAAATTTAGATAAAAGAGCCCGTACCTAAAATAATTATAGATATGTACGTTGTAACAACAATTCGTTTGATCTGAATACTGTCCTCAGCTCCAATTCGCCATTGTTTTTTGTTGAAATGTAAGAAACTATTTTTTATAAAATAAAAAAACGGGATTACAATAAGCAATATGCCTCGGCTGAATATATTCAAAACAACCGAGTTTAAGATCACGATATAATATAACAATAGAAATATACATGAAAAATAAAAGAGTTTGGAAGGTGGGAAAACCACGCCAAAGGTTTTTAATTTAGCTTCCCTGTCACCTGAAATGTCTTTTAAATCCTTGAGTAATACTACTGAAAGGCCAAAAAACAAAAATGCTACGGCTAAAACAAGACCGGCTGTACTTAAATTAGAATATATAAGCCAGATGGTAAGAGTATACATGGGACATGTGACGATGTAGGTCATGAACTCTCCTGTATAGTGATTTTTCAATCTGAAACCAAATATCTTTTTCAAAAAAATATTATCTGAATAACACCATGTAAAGAAAGCCCAAATAAAGAAAAATAGATATACAGGCCTTCCAACTTTTATGGAAATATATAATACAGTAATTATTGATATTAGATATAAGAATAAGGATAGTAGAATCGCAGAATGATACGAAATCATTTTCATCGTTAAAGCATTTTTTTTCCCCTGCGCAATATCTTCCTTTAAATCATTTGTGTGATTCCATACATTAGATGCGGAATTTGATATAAGAGATGCCAGTACCCCTGCAAAAAGAGAGTATATCGGAAATGGTGATGTTCTATCCAGGTTATAAGCTAATAGAAAGATTATTATCGCTAAAAATGGAAACGGTGATACGATTGAATATGGAGTATAACACAGTCTTAAAATTTCTTTCTGTTTTTCAAACATCAAAGGTGAATCTCCCACCAATCAGCAGGAGATTCTTATAAAATAAAATTTATCCGCCATACAATTTTACACTCTTAAATATTTCCTCTACTACTTTCTTTTCTTCCTCTTTTTTCTGTTTCTGCTGTTTTTCGTTCTTCATTTTTATCAACCTCTTTTTTACCTGCCCATGAAGGGCAAACTCTCCTACGCTTGAATTTAATATAAAATAATAGTAAATATAGTTTAGAAACAATATTAAGAAACGATGTTAAGAAGCTTTGCTCAGCAGCTTTATTTATACCGATTTCACTTTATTTGTAGGTATGTCGAAATTCGGAGAAACCGCTGACCGAATACTGGATATACTTCAAAGAAAAGAAAAGGTTAGTGTAAATGAACTTGTGGAAAAAATACCAATAGCTGATAGGGAAATCCTCGACCTGATGAACGAAGGAGGGCTTATCGAGGTAAAAAAAGGAGAGGTCAGAATAACCGTGTTTGGTTCTGAGCTTCTAACAGTGAAGTGATTTCCCTGGCTTTCTCTAAAAATATTTTCCCTTTATCGGTTGTTATATACTTATCCACCCTGTTCTCCACCAGTCCCTGCCTTTGCAGTAATTCCAGGTATTTCTCTGCCAGCTTGAAATTCAGGTTTGTCTTATAGACCACGCTCGTTTTATTCACCCCCATTGCTGCAACCTCCAGAACCTCGATGATAATATCCATCTTGCTTCTTCTCATACAACCTATCCCTATGATAATTCCTACGATGAGCATTCATACTTATATAAGTTGTCATTTTATTAACTAATAATAATTATAATCATGTAAAGAGTTTTACACAGCATCCAATAAATATTGGTATTATGAAAGACTTTT
>CABMIA010000096.1 GCA_902386085.1 uncultured archaeon | reverse complement strand
TGCCACAACGATTTCGGGATGGCTACAGCCAATACGGTTTCAGCTCTTCGTGCAGGGGCGAACGAAGCCCATGTCACGATAAACGGCATCGGTGAGCGGGCTGGGAACACATCGCTTGAAGAAGTGGTCATGGTGCTTAATTCATTATACAAGCACAAGACAAAAATCGACCTGAAAGGATTATACACCACCTCACGCCTTGTGAGCAGGCTGAGCGGCATCCCGGTTGCCCCCAATAAGGCGATCGTGGGAGGGAACGCTTTCACCCACGAAGCAGGCATCCACGTCCACGGGCTTCTTGCAAACACTGCGACATACGAACCCATCACACCCGAACTTGTGGGACGTGAGCGGCGGATCGTACTCGGTAAGCATGCGGGTAAAAGTTCGGTCGTGCTTGCCCTGAAAGAGCTTGGAATAGCCGCTTCTGAAAAGCAGATCGATGACATAGTGGCCAGGATGAAAGAGCTTGGGGATAAAGGAAAGCGGGTGACGGACGCTGACCTCCAGACAATCGCAGAGACAGTCCTCGGGATATACCAGGAAGCAAAAGTCAAACTCGAGGAACTCACGGTCGTCGCCGGTAATACCGTAATGCCTACAGCTTCTATCAGGTTAAAGGTCAATGGCGACCACGTAGTTGAGGCGGGGGTGGGAACCGGGCCAGTTGACGCTGCCATAAACGCCCTGAAAAAAGCGGTTTCAGGCGTTGCTGACATACACCTGGATGAGTATCACGTTGATGCGATCACTGGCGGGACAGATGCCCTTGTCGAAGTCTGGGTAAAACTCAGTAAGGGGGGAAAGACCATAACGGCCCGCGGGGCGCGGACAGACATTATAATGGCTTCTGTCGAGGCTGTGCTTGAAGGCATAAACAGGCTGATACAGCAGGAAAATAAGAGTCATTGAGAAAGGTTGATATTATTTGGGTTCATCAAACAGGTGAATAGAAATGACAAAGCAAAAAATGTCAGGCGCACATGCCGTAATCGAATCATTGAACTGCGAGAACGCCGAGGTAATGTTCGGCTATCCGGGGGGGCAGGTGCTGCCCCTTTATGATGAACTCTACGATGCAGATATAAGGCACATACTGGTGAGGCATGAGCAGGCTGCTGCACATGCCGCCGATGGTTATGCAAGAGCCACCGGCAAGGTGGGCGTATGCCTTGCCACCTCAGGTCCGGGTGCCACGAACCTTGTTACTGGCATCGCTACCGCTTATATGGACTCAGTGCCGATAATAGCCATAACGGGACAGGTCCCGAGGTCCCTGATAGGTAATGATGCGTTCCAGGAGGCAAATATTACAGGGATAACGCTTCCTATTACAAAGCATAATTATCTCGTCCAGGACGCAAATGATATCCCGAGGATCTTCAAGGAAGCTTTCTATATTGCCAGGACAGGAAGACCCGGGCCTGTGCTTATTGATATACCCAAGGATACCCAGACAGAACTCATCGAATTTGAATATCCTGAAGAAGTTAAATTGCGGGGATACAAACCAACGTACACAGGAAATGAGCAGCAGATCAAAAAGGCTGCATCTCTCATCCTGAAGGCTGAAAAACCGATATTGTATGTGGGAGGAGGCATTATTTTCTCAGGCGCCACCGAAGAGCTGCGTGAGCTTGCTGAAGGTATCATGGCGCCTGTCACCACTACACTTATGGGAATGGGCGCATTCCCTTCGTCCCATCCGCTGTCCGTCGGGATGCTTGGAATGCACGGAACAAGGTATGCCAATTACGCTATCCAGGAATCTGATCTGATAATAGCAGTCGGAGTGCGATTCGATGACCGCGTTACAGGCAAGGTTTCAGCTTTTGCCCCTAATGCGAAGATCATACACATCGATATCGACCCGGCTGAGATAGGGAAGAATGTCCGCGTGGATATCCCGATAGTAGGGGATGCAAAGAACGTATTGAAAACAATGCTCAAATATGTTAAACAGGAACAGGTCAAAACCGATACCTGGAACAATAAGATATCAGCGTGGAAAAGGGAATATCCGCTCTCATATAAAAAAGATAACCTGCTTCGCCCGCAGTTCGTTGTTGAGCAGATAAGCGAGGTTTGCCCTGATGCAATAATAGTCACTGAGGTCGGGCAGAACCAGATGTGGGCTGCGCAATTCTTTACTTTCAAGAACCCGCGTACATTCATTTCAAGCGGCGGCCTCGGGACGATGGGCTACGGGTTCCCTGCTTCCATGGGAGCAAAAGTCGGGAGACCCGAATCCACTGTCATAGATATTGCAGGTGACGGCTCATTCCAGATGAACTCGCAGGAACTGGCGACTGTTGTCCAGAACGATATTCCAGTGATCGTGGCTATACTGAATAACGGGTTCCTCGGCATGGTAAGGCAGTGGCAGGAGCTATTCTTCAACAGGCGCTATTCTGCGACATCCCTTGATAAGAGCGTGGATTTTGTGAAGCTTGCAGAGGCTTACGGAGCTCTTGGCTTGAGGGCCACGAAAAAGAGCGAGGTTAAGGATATTATCGTGGAAGCCGTGAAATCTGAAAGGCCGGCGATCCTGGATTTTGTTGTCGAGAGCGAAGAGAATGTCTCGCCGATGGTTCCCGCTGGCGCGGCTATTAATGAAATACTTGACCTGGAGTGAGTGAGATGAAACATACGCTTGCTGTGCTTGTTGAAAACAGATCAGGTGTCCTGACAAGGGTCGCGGGTTTATTCTCACGGCGCGGGTTCAACATAGAAAGCCTTGCCGTGGGCGTTACCGAGAATCCGGATACCTCCCGCATGACAATAGTTGTTAGCGGCGATGATCATGTGCTTGAGCAGGTGATGAAACAGCTCAACAAACTCATCGAAGTCATACGTGTGAGCGATATCTCGAATGATGAAGCAGTACACAGGGAGCTTGCGCTCATCAAGGTTGGCGTGGATTCAGCCACGCGCGCCGAGGTGATGCAGATAGTTGATGTGTTCAGGGCAAAGATTGTGGACGTGGGCGTAAAGTCGCTTGTGGTCGAGGTCACAGGCGATGAGAGCAAGATAGATGCGATGGAGCAGTTGCTGCGGCAGTTCGGGATCAAAGAGATGGTGAGGACAGGGAAGATCGCGATGAACCGCGGCGCGAAGGTTGTGCAGACCGAGAAAAGATAAAAATAGTGAAAGCTATTCGAAAAGCACAATAATCTTACAGCACTTTCCCCATTATCCCAAGCGCCCTCTTTAAATTTGCCTCAGAAGTCGCATAGGAAATCCTGATATGCCCCTTCCCGTTATTGCCAAAAGCTTCACCCGGGGCAACGATAACCCCGCTCTTCAGCAATTTCTGCGCCGCATCTTTGTCCCCGACCTCGGGGAAGGCGTAAAATGCGCCTTCGGGCCTGACGCACCTGATACCCATCGCGCTCAAGCCCTCAAGCAATAGATCTCTCCTTATTTTGAAACTATCCCGCATCTCGCCCACGCAATCCTGCGGCCCTGTGATCGCTGCAAGCGCGGCCTTTTGCGATATCGAGCAGGCGCACGCCTGGATGTACTGGTGCACTTTCAGCATCTGCTCGATATAATCCTTCCGCGCCGCTGCATAACCTATGCGCCACCCGGTCATGGCATATGTCTTTGAGACCGCATTGATAGTAATAACATTATCAGAAAACTGCGCCGGGCTTGTATGTTCGCCTTCGTAGATGAAATGCTCATAGACCTCATCTGAAATTATTGTTATATCGTTATCATCCGCAATCTCTGCCAGCGCTTTTATTTCCTGCTTTTTTTCTACAGTCCCTGTGGGATTCGAAGGAGAATTGAGGATGATTGCCTTTGTTTTCGGCGTGATACATTCATTTACAGCGTCAGGTTTCATGGTCAGCTTTTCATCTAGGGGAACGCCTGTCGCTCTTCCTCCCGCTATCTTTGTCAGTGCTGAGTAAGACACAAAACCCGGATCAGGCATCAAGACCTCATCTCCGGGATCTATAAGGGCAGAAAGCGCAAGGTGAAGCGCCTCTGAGGCGCCTGATGTAACGATTATCTCATCCGGCCTAACTGAAAAATGATTTTCTTTCTCGAATTTCCCGCAAAGGGCCTGGCGCAATTCAGGAATCCCAAGATTCGCAGTATAACCTGTGAAGCCTTCACTCAAAGCCTGTACCGCCCCTTTTTTAATATGCTCAGGCGTATCGAAATCGGGCTGGCCGAGTCCTAAATTGATGGCATTGGGGCCTGCGCCTTCAAACATTTTCCTGATGCCTGAGATGTCGATACTTCTTACCTTTTCAGAGAACATAAAATCACTCAAAAACCGTGTGCCGTTTTTTTAACTCAGCCTCGCTTGCCCCGGTCCTGACCATCATCTCGGAGATAACCGCATCAAGAAAAACAAGCGCGGATATCTCAAAAATCGTTCCAAGGGGTGCAAGCTGCGGATATCCTATCATCCTTCGTTCATGATAATCCTCGTAAATAACATCTTCTTTGGGCCTGCCGGGCACGATAACAACGATATCAGATATCCTTCCGAGAGTTGAATCTTTATTCGAGGTAATGGTGGCGAGTTTTGAACCGATTTTTTTTGCAATGCCTCCGAGATTGGCGATGGATGGGGTTTCACCCGAACCAGAGACAGCGATCACCAGGTCATCCTGCTGTACTGCCGGAGTTGTAGTCTCTCCCACAACGTAAACATTAAATCCCATGTGCATCAGCCTCATCGCAAATGCCCTTGATGCAAGACCCGACCGCCCTGCCCCCATCAAAAATATTTTTTTCGAACCCATTATCCCTGTCACAAGATCCGTCACTGAACCTTTATCAAGCTCAGATGCTACTTTTTTTATGTGGTCTGCAATAAAGTTCATCGATGCAACCGTAGCTTCACATTCTTTTTCTGTTTTCATTCAGGCTTCATTTTCCCCTTCAACTTTATAATCAATTCGCTTTATTCCCCAGCCTTCAAGTTTTCTCAGCTCATTATGTATCAGGGCTATTCTTTCGGGACTGCCGTTCCAGTGAAGAGTTTTTTTCACATCCTTTTCCTTAAGCTGATTCACGATCGATTTTACAAAATGCGCAAGCGCAAATTTTTTAGAAAAAGGAATATTGAATATGGTCCTGTATCCTCCTTTGGTTTTTGCGTAGGATGTCAATATATAGCCCATATTCTCGTACTCAGAGATTGTCTTGAAATCGCATATTATTTCCTGTTCGTGATCTATGGAGGAATCTATACTGGCTATGCCGAAAATGATCTGCCTGATCAGTGATTCATTTACCTGCCTTCCGAACCATATAATGATTTTACCCGGCGTGCATGAAACTGTTATGTCGTCGCGTCCCATCTCTACAATGGAAATATCCCGCCTGTCTGCAAAAAATTCAGTATTTTTTACCACCTTAGCCTCAGTCATCAGTTCAGTCTTCTACCTGCAAGGATATAACAATTTTGAAGGTCAAAACTCAGAAAAGTGTCTTAAACGCAATTCCCAGTAATTTGATAAGTCTCTTCGTATTTCCACTGCTTATGAGTTTCTGCAGGAGGATTGAAGGGTGATCCATATCCCCGTATTCCGTGATAATCTGTCTTATTTCAGGCCTGTTCAGGAATGCCATGAACTCATTCAGGTTATGGTCGCTCAATTTTCCAAGGCTTTTATGGATTCTCATTCCTGTGGCCAGTTCTTTGCCTACTGCACTGCGCCACCTTTTTTCATATTCTTCAAGACCTGCCTCTTTCCTGGATGCCTTCGCCGCAACCTCTCCCGCGATCCTGGCGCATATCGCGCCCATGTAAACGCCCCCGCCGGACGTGGGCTTCACCTGCCCTGCCGCATCCCCCACAAGCATAACATTATCTTTTACTGTTTTATCCGGAGAACCGAGAGGAATGCCGCCCAGAACATGCTCTGTGCGTGAACCCCTGTACCTGGAAGCCACAACAGGATGTTCCAGCAGTTTCCCAAGGTAATCCCGTGCGGGAAAATCATCAGGGTTTTTGGCAAGACCGATTCGCGCCATACCGCCAAATGGCACTGCCCATCCGAAGAAGCCGGGTGCGATATCCTTTCCGGTGAAGATCTCAACGAATTCCGGGTCTTTTGCAGCATATGGGGCTTCAAACTGTATCCCAGATAAGATTTTCTTGCATCGTGCGATCCCCGCAGCTCTCCCAACGCTGCTCTGTACTCCGTCTGCCCCGATAATAACACTGGCTTCGATCTCCTTTCGCTCGCCCCCTGATATTACCGATATTTTATTTTTCGAAAAGCCCGTAAAGCGTGTCCTTAAAAGAATATCCACCCCCTCATCAAGAGAGCGCCCAACAAGCGCCCTGTCAAAGATTTTTCTGTCTATTACATACGCTTTTATATCTTTTCCTCTTACGCAAAGTTCTTCACCGTCCGGTGCGTACACAAAAGCGCCTTTTATTTTCGCGAGGGCAAAACTTCCTTTTACAAGCCCGCATACCCGAAGTGCTGCTGTGCTTATCAGTCCTGTGCACTGGACAGGCGAGCCTATGCTTGCATGTTCCTCTATCAACAGTGTTCTTGCCCCGAAGCGGGCGGCATATTCCGAAGCCACTGCGCCCGCTGGTCCAGCGCCGACGACAACAACGTCGTATTTCATATCTTTCCTGAATATGCAAGTGAGATAATTAACCTTGGGAGGAGTCTGTCTTGGCAGGAGTCTGTCATTTGTTTGTGTGATGCTTGGTCGGAAATATAAGAACCTGATGATAATGACCCATTTGAATGCGATAACTTTATTGCAGGCTAGAAAGAATACCATTTACTGGGGTGTAAATATGGCTGAAGTAACTATAAGTGAAATCAGGAAAACGACTGCAACGTCCTTGGGAACCGCATTCGGAATCGTTATTGGTATGATCTGGACCCAGGTTGTGCTTTCAGCTTTTAATACTGCCGGAATATCTTTAACCGGCCCTGGCGGAACATGGACTCAATGGAGCTATTTTGTGATTACGGCTGTCGTTGTAACATTAATATGCGTTGTTGCGATTGTAATGATAGGGAGATGGGGAGGAAAAAAATAAAAGCATCAATCTGTCAGGTCAGTTTCATATACAGTATGGTTGCCATTTCAAACACCTGAATAGCGGATGTTCCCTTAGCAGAAAGTTTTTAAGATTCCCTGACGATACAACATACCATGAAGCGCATGTATCACCAGTTTCCTCAAAAACCCGAGTTCGAACAGAAATATAATTTCAAGGCAGACCTGCCTTATATTGTAAAAATAATGGCAGGTATAGACGGGCAATCGGGGACTTTTATTACAGATGCCCCTGACCTCAAAGGACGAACGATAAAGGCAAAGAGATCCATTAACGTAGAAATCGTAGATAGAAGCACTGATTTTTATTCTCTTAACAAAAATAACCTCGGTTCGGTAATTGCTGGCCTGGATAACGAAGGTACTGTTGATTTCAGGATGGCTCTGCGATATTCATACCTGGATGAGAAGTATGACCGTGTGCCTTTCAAGGGAGACTCCTTTCTGGTCCGTGCCAGTCTTGAAAACGGCGTACTTACACTGAAGGTACACCGCATCGAAGGCCTGGGCAGGACCGAGAGCGGAAGAATTGCAGATACTATTGTTGATGAAATAGTACGTAACGCACCCAATGCCTGACCTGACTTATACAGTTTCCATGCCCTTCAAGAAGAAAGGGAAGGAAACGCTCAAGGAAAACGATTTTGTACTTGCACTAGCCATTGATCTTAACTGGTTCAATCCCGAACAGGCAAGGAATGTTTTGAAACAGGCGGAGAAAGAAGGGCTCATAAAAAGGGAAGGCGACCTTATCCACCCCGCATTCGACATATCCTCTGTGGAGATACCTCAGGATTTCAAACCAAACCCTGGCCTTTTTGAAAAAAAGCCGGT
>CABMIA010000095.1 GCA_902386085.1 uncultured archaeon | reverse complement strand
TGCGCTGACACTAAAACCCACTTTTCTGTGGTAATCAACCAGGTCTCTTCCAAAATTAAAAAGAGGATCTCTCACTGGATTTAAGCTTACAACAATATTGAAAGTCCCGTTGGCCTCAAATATTTCTTTTTCCTGTCCTGTGGTGTCCCATATTTCATTCTTGAACTCCCCATCATTATTTGATGCAATTGACATGTCAGAATATATTCTGAAGTTTGTGTCCATCTGGATATTTCTGTCCCATCTGAATGTATCGCTGTGGTTGACAACAAATACCCAGCCATTTGCGCTGCCCGGAAGACCCACAGCCTGTGTGTAAATTTTGCTGCCGACAGGGAAGTAATATTTTATATCTGTGGAATTGGCCGAATCCACACCCTTTATTCCTGAAACAACAAGAGAGTATGGCTGAATATCATTGAGGAGTGAGAACGATCTTCCAAGGACAGTAATATTGTAAAATCCATCTTCAAGATTATTTGCCCGCGTAATAAATACTTTTTCTTCAGGGTTTGTTGCATCAACACTTCCAGGTGGGGGATTCATGGTTGATACTCTTGCAGAAAATATATTTCCGACATATCTATTATTCGATGGACTCGTAACCTTGAGGTCCAGATCACTGTACAAAGAATTTGCCGCAAAGATGGAAGGAGTATAATCTGTCCAGACAAGCATAATTGAAATGTTCCTGTCTTCTGAAAATCGAAGTAATCGATCTACCTCTTTATCGGTTTTTGTAACTTTATTGGACCCGGCATCATAAAATTTTACACACTTGCTTTGACCACATGGAATGATACTACTTGTTAAATTCGTCCTGCCAAATCCAATATCGTTATTAGGATAACTTGCTCCAAAGCCAGTATCTTCAGCACCATTAAGCAAAGTGGCTTTTAGAAGTGAAGCGGAAGGATCCGCGATACCTTCAGTGGTTCTAAGATATTCTCTTATAAGTGCAACAATCCCAGCAGTTAAGGGTGTCGCCATTGAAGTCCCTGACATGAACCTGTAAAAAGGGTCAACTGCTGAATTATTTGCCCGGCCGTGATTTCCACCAGTGTTAACCGGGGGATAAGGTGAAAAAGTGGAATATGTTGAATAAATATTTGTTCCAGGAGACACAATTTCCGGCTTCAAACGGTTGCTGCCGGACACGGGGCCTGCACTTGAGAACGACGCCATTTCATCGATATTATCTGAACTAACTCCGCCGCCCAGCGGCGGTGCGAAAGGCCTGAAATTTTCTGTTGCTCCGACGGTTATTATATTTTTAGCTGTTCCAGGAGAATTTATCCGGTTACAGCCTGTTCTTTCATTTCCTGCCGCGAATAGAACCAGCATATCCGGTTTTTCCCACGTGAACCTGTCAATAGTTCGTGAATCTGAGACATAATTCGGATCGCAACTTACTCCCCAGCTATTGGTCTGGATTTTAGCTCCACTGCCATAAGCATCCGTTAGGCTTTGTCCCATATCAGTACTTAAACCGCCCGATGATGTCAACATTGATTGGAAAACCAGGTTTGCATTATACGCCGCTCCTCTTACTCTTCCATTGACCAGAAGCGGGATAAAGCCGTTAAATGAAGCCCCATTTCCAAGCACGCTTCCTGCTACATGTGTGCCATGGCCATTTGGATCGCTCCAGTTACCGCCTGGACGCCCTCCATACGAAAACGTATTAACAATTCTTCCGCGAAAATCAAGATGAACCGTCAGTAAATTTCCTGTGTCTAAGCCTGTATCCTGAACTGCAACAATTTCATTCTGTCCGCTCAGACCCAGAATATTACCGGCATGAGGAATAGTTGCACCGTAAGGAAGGCCTTGAATGAGGTTAACTGCAACATTGTTCGCTAATTCGTATACGGGTGTTTTCTCAACATAATATACATTGCCCAAAAACAAAATATTTATAATATTTGTCTGGTCAACCGTTGCACTTATATGATCAGATGTTACGGTTGACGTTCCATTCAATGAAGCGATCAGGGCTGCTATAGAAGTGGGATTATCAAAATAATATATATTTATATTTATGCTATTTCCTGGAATTGTGAAGTTCCCTTTTTGAAATTCTTCAAATAACGGCTTTGATAACTTATATGCAGGCTGGAATATTCCTATAAACCTGACTTCTTTCAGGCTCGAAATAGCGCTATAATAAATAGGATCGAATTTCACAAGAAGTCCGTTTTTCGGAAATGATGAGATTATAGATATATTGAAAGGTGTAAATATACTAAAATCAACCGAACTATTAAAAGTCTGCAGGATATAATATCCTGTATGGTTTATTGTCAATAACCGTGGGATAATGTTCAAACTTTCAAAAACCGGGTCGAATCCACCTATTGGGAAAATTATATCCATATCGCACGCATCCCCCTTCCCATCATTATCAGAATCTACCTGGTCCGGATTATAATTACTCGGGCAGTTATCCCTGTATAATGGCACTCCATCTTTATCATTGTCTGAGTAAGGGTCATTTGACAGAAAAGGCTGGAAATTCACGCTGCCTGAAATATTGGAAGCTATTTCTCCTGGTACACTCGACCCCCACCAGTTATTTATTGCCGAGATGGTTATTCCAGGATTTGTATTTTCCAGATTAATTGTATTGTTTTTTATAGAATTATTGACTGTTTGCAGGAGGGAATTCCCACGTGTAACAATTCCTTCAGTATTGTTAGTTATCAGACTGGTATCCAGGGCAACAGAAGAATTCTGTATATCGAGCGCGATGTTAAAGTTCTCCAGGGTACAATTACTAATTGTTACGTTGTTGTTATCTGAAAAAGTAATCCCGGTCCCGGTTCCATTCCCGCTGATTACCGGATACCTGCAATCTATTGTTATATCGCTTGCCGTCACATTAAAACAAGAGCCTGATGCAGTAATATCCCTGTCAAGTACTACGGACTTGTTTATCTCTCCACATGAATCCACAGATGTACCCGATGCTGCATTCCACGTTAGCACTATTATTACTGCAAATACGCCCAGCGCTAACGGGTCTGCTCTCACACCCCGCCTCCCTTAATATTTGCCTTCTGCCTCAGCGATTCTATATAATTCTTAACAAGAGCCTGCTGCTTTTCCCTGGTTAATTTCTGCTTTACCCTGTTTTTCACCAGGCTCTCTATATCAGTGTTATTTCCCTCAGAGAAAACATCCTGGAATTCATCCTTATTTTTTTGTATAAAATTATTTACATCAGCTTCCGATGCCTGGGCATTCTTCAGGTCAAGCTCCTGGTTCAGGAGTTTTGACTCTGTCAACATTTCTTTAATGTTGTTTTTATATTCATCAATAGTATACCCGGATTTTGAGATCTCCTTGTTCAACGCATTCTCGTCCAATCCGCTTGAAGTCCTGACCTGCCCAAGGTATTTATTAACCTCTTCGTCTGTTGCTGCAATCTTGTTCTTATCTGCCTCCTGGAGCAGGAGCTTCTGATCTACTATAGCCTCCAGAACCTGGTCTTTGGTTACATTTCCCCTGGATTCGGGAGGAATTCTCTCGTATTGTTTATCTACATCTCTGGCAGTTATCTGTTCCCCGTTTAACTTCAGTTCCAGGTTTTCCTTATAAACGAACTCGCTGGCAGGTTTTGCGGTTAAATTTACTTTGGAGAAATCGATTTTTGCAGGTGACCCGGGACTGTAGATATTGAAAAAAAAGTAAACCGAAACCAATATCAAGAAAATTATAAAAGCAGGATAAATCTTTCTCATGCGCACCCTTCCAGTTTGTATGGCAGGACACTGCTTTTTCTGGAAGAGAAGAGGCAAAAAATATATTTAAAATTCCCGTTATTGATACTTCTTATCCTATTGCGGGATATGCGTTTTTCCACACCATTTCCTCCTACCATACTTGAATTATAGCGCGACTCTTCGCTAACTAACTCAACTGGCTAAAAACAGAACTACTATAAATAATTTGTGAAATTATTGCAGGTTATAATTTCCTTTCTTGCCGCTATAAAAGATTAAGGGAAGATATGTACTCCTACCTCTTAAATTTACAGCAAATTCTCAGGAATTCATTAAATGAAACTGAGGCTGGATGCGTATGCATATAACTCGCCATCGTATTGTGCTCCATAAGCCCGTCCTTACCGTCGCTGATACCTTTTCCCCTCCTCAATTTATACACGAACCTTGCATCTCTATCGCATTCCGTAACCGAATAATGAAACTCATGACCCCTGATTATTCTTCCTCTTTTAGCCAGGGGCGAATCGCATGTAACTTCAGCCTCGGTATACCCAAGCGCCTGGAGCTTGCCAGTCATCCTCGAACGTGCGCCGAGGACGCCCGCCATCCTGTAAGTCCTGTCCGTCTCCAGGCTCTCGTTCAAATAAAGCAGCGCCCCACATTCGCCGTAAACCGGCATCCCGCTATCCGCGGCCTTTTTTATCTGGTCACGCGTCCTGGATGCGCAAAGTTCCTTTACGTGAAGCTCAGGATATCCTCCGCCCATATAAATACCATCCACCTCCGGCAGCGCATCACACATCGGGCTGAAAAAAATAAGCTCGGCCCCTGATGTCCTCAGGGCATCAAAAGCATCCAGATAATAGAAGCAAAACGCGCTGTCCAAGGCGATGCCGACCCTGGCAGCAAATTTTTCATCGGGTTCATTAAATTCTCTTTGCGGTGCAATAAAACCGTTCGCTATCATTTTCACAGATTCCAGGTCGATATTTTTCTCAATAAAATCAGAAAGGACTTTTATGTCATATTTATTTTCACCTGCCATATGAAGACCAAGATGCCGTGATGGAATCGAGATTTCCCTGGATTTCGGGAGCGCTCCGATAACCGGGATTTTTATCTCCGCGCACAGAATCGATTCCTTAATGAGCTTGATGTGCCTTTCACTTCCCGCATTGTTCAGGATTATGCCCTGGATATTGACATCATCAAAATCCGCAAAGCCCTTCACCATTGCAGCGATGCTGCGCGACACACCATGGGCATCAATAACGAGCACCACTGGCACATTCAGGATTTTGGCAATATGGGCTGAACTTGCGATCTCTGTAGCGTCAACGCCGTCAAAAAGCCCCATCACTCCTTCTATTATGTTAAAATCCGCACCCATCGAGGCACGCGAGAACGTCTCTAGCACGCCTTCTTCCCCCATTATGTAGCTATCGAGATTTCTCGATGGCCTGCCGCATATCTGTTAGTGGTGTGTGGGGTCTATGAAATCCGGCCCGACCTTGAAAGGCTGCACTTTATATTTTTTACCCAGAGCCGCCATAAGGCCAAGGGCTACTGTGGTTTTTCCGACACCGCTGCCCGTGCCTGCGACCAGGACCGCTTTAGTTCTCATCTTTTTCTTTGCTCCATCCTCCGATGAGATGGATATGCAGGTGGAATACTATCTGGCCTGCGCCCCTGCCTACGTTTATCACCAGCTTATAGCCGCTGTCAGCTATGCCCAGTTGCCTCGCGATGACTTTTGCTTTCAGGACCATTTTCGAGATGACCCTGCCATGCCTCTCTTCTACGGAATTAATGCTTTCAATATGCTCAGCCGGTACCAGCAGCACATGCACAGGTGCGGAGGGTCTTATATCATAAAAAGCGACAAAGTCCTCATCTTTATAAACGAATTTCGCTGGGGATTCCCCCTTTACAATCCTGCAGAAAATACAGTCGCCGTCCATAAAATCTCTTACCCGAAGACTTTTTCAATAAATAATCCTGCAGCCATTAAACTTCCGATCAATCTTCCGAAATCTGCCTTACCGTTCATATGTTTATCCAGGGTATCGAGTATACATCATTATCTATTAAATCCCTGCTGCAAATAGTCGATGTTATCATAAATGTTATTTTTAATTTTTCTACCCCCCTCCTTAGCTCCGTAAACTTCTCTCAATTATTAGTGCTCTAACAAGTATTTTGAGGATATCTTTTCATCCTGTTTCCGCCAGGCAGGATCCACTATGCACAGGAATTTCAAATCTATATTCCCTGTGTTATGGATATACTGCCGCGAATCCGGTGGAATATAAACCGCCTGCCCTGGATATATTCTTGCAGCTTCGCTGTCAATATGCATTATGCCTTCGCCCTCCAGGATGTAGTATACTTCGGTGGTTTTTAACTTATGCGGCTTTGAAGTTTGACCGGGCTTTACTGTTGCATGAGCTAAACTGTATCGAATAGCCAGATCTGCTTTGTCCGGGTGCAGGAGTTCACGCAGGAGTGAACCATCTCCTGCTGTGAATTCTTTACAATTCTCTAAATCTGTTACAAACATGCTCAAAACAATGCATCTCTTGAGTGATTAAATTTTGGATTCGATGCACCGGTATAAAAAAGATATTATTTGAATATTAAATATATATTATTTTATTCAGATTACAATCGTAAATTATATATATCCGTAATATAAATGTATATAATAATCATAATAATTATGATGAGACTAAAGGTATCAAGGAGATGAATGGATGGAATCAAATGAGGTAGTCCTTTGGATGGAAAAATGCGATCCTTTGCGGCTCACAGCAAATAAAGTGATGTTGTGTACGAGGAACATTTTTCTGCTCGAAAATATGCGCGACATATTTATCGACGAATACGTTGCTATTTTAAAAGGCAGCGGGAATGCAGGAATCGTTAAATTATAATTCTTGAAATAATGACGATCTATATCGGATTTCCCGGTGTTCAAGACTCCTGAAATCCTATTTTTATTTTCACATTTATTACTGTTTACCGCATCGCTTATTACTTATGAAAGCATACTGACATCCAAGGAGGAGGTAGTGTGATATATCATACAAAAAAGGCAAAATTTGTTTTGAAACCAGCCCTCGAAAAACATACAGAGTCTCTAAAAAAATTGCAGATATGCAGCAGGTGGGAAAGTGCAGACGATTGAGATACTTGAAAAAACATTCGACTCCGAATCCAACGACATAGCGCTATATCTTGCAATGTCCAGAAGAGCTGAAGAGGAAGGTCACTCAGAGATTGCAGCGTATCTGTTAAATGTCGCAATGGACGAAGCACGCCATGCAGCCGAATTCGCAACACTTCTTGGCAAGATCAAAGATACCAGAACAAATCTTGTAATGATGCTTGCCAAGGAAATTAAAGCCGAGAGCGATAAGGCAGAAGCTGCAAAAATAGCGCAGGCAGAAGGCCATGATAATGCTTTCGAATTTTTTGAGAAGGCGCTGCTTGATGAAACAAGGCATAAGACGGGAATAAAAAAAGTTCTTTCAAAATTAGGAAAAGAATTAAATCAAAGCAATGATAAACAATCTTAATACAGGAGATAATACCATGGAACCTAAGAAAGTAATCGAAAGCATCGATGATAAAATGGGGTTTACCCCGGAGATCATGAACATGATGGGAGAAATGAACCCAGAGTTATTTGAACATTACAAAAAATGTGATGACGGCATCCAGGAAGACGGTGCGCTTCCTGCAAAAGTAAAAGTCCTCATGTCGCTGGCCGTCATGGCGGCGCAGAGGTGCGAACCCTGCTGCGTATCCCAGATGAGGAGTGCATTGAACCACGGCGCCACGAAAGAAGAGATAATGGAAACAATGAACGTCATTTTCATCACGTCAGGTGCGCCGGGTGTTGCCGCATGCAGGCAGGCGTTGAACCTGCTGCAGGGCAAAGAAGGGCAATCTGGACATGGATGCGCCCCAGGCAGAAGATCGAGATAAACTAAAAAAGTTAAATACTTTCGTATCAATAATGATATTACAAGGGAGGAGTTATGAGTAATAAAATAATTGACGCACTGAACAAAGACCGTGAAGATGAATTGAGCGCAATAATACAATACATGAAGCACCATTATGAGGGGGAAGGAATGGAGAGCCCGGAGATCCTTGATATCTTCAAGAACACGGCAAAGGACGAAATGAAACATGCAGAAAAGCTGGGCGAGCGCATAAATTACCTGGGCGGCGTACCGACAAAGAAACCATCCATGATAGTAGAAGGCGGCGACCTCAAGAAAATGATACAGGACGACCTCGCGAAAGAGAACGGGGCAATAAAACAATATAAAGAGCATATCAAACTTGCAATCGAAGAGAATGATCCTGTGACGAGGCTCATGCTTGAAGAAATCCTCTCGGATGAGGAAGGCCATGCCGATACATGGGAGACCACGCTTGGAATAAGGAAATGATCGGAAGAGATACACAGTTAGTGGATTGCAGGGAGGCAATGGGACTGGGGCGCGGCGGCGGCCTGGCCCAGCGCGGCACCCTCTCTGAAGCGGCAAGACCTGATGTGGTAGCCATAGCGATGACGCCGGGGAGACGGCACATCACCAAGCCGGTATGCGAAATAACTCAGGGGCTGCGCAGGGAAGGGATACAGGTGAGCGTTCTTGTGCTTGAGGCTGGTGCCGGTATTCCGATGGACGAAGTCGGAAGTTCTACAACTTCAAGAGGCTATGGATCCTCGT
>CABMIA010000094.1 GCA_902386085.1 uncultured archaeon | reverse complement strand
GATAAGACAAAGAAAGATTGGCAACCTGAAACTGAGACCATGATAAATAATTGCTGCCCAATTTAAAGGGTTATCAAGTGCTTGAGCCGTATGCGGTGAAAGTCGCATGTACGGTTCTTAGAAGAGAGAGGGCGGGAAACCGCTCTTTCTTATTCGGCATAACCGCATCAGTGCCGTGCCCTTCAGCTTCGGGGGCATAAGTATAGATTATAATACCCGCAAGTAATCCTCCGGCTGCCGGCAATAAGAAGAGAAACCATCTGATATTGGTAGCAGGATGTCCGAATAAAGAAGGTTCTCCGCCCGGTACAGGTGGATAATAGCCGCCGATTCCGCCAAGGGCATAATTGGAAAGTGCACTTAATCCTAAATAAAATAAGATGGCTCCAAAACCTGCAACTATACCTATCACAACGCTGAATAGAGTCCATCTTTGAACCTCTCTAAGATTAAGTTCTTTTAGAATTTCATTGAGTTTCAAGTTATGTTCCTCAACCTCGATGTGCTAATAAAGCTCATTGTACTTTAATTTCATGTTTAGAAGAAGTAAGCAGGATAAGGTTCTATCTAGCCGAACCCAGAGATTTTAATCTTTCTCTGAAAGCCTTAAGTGATTCATGATCAATGAGAACATAAACAAAATCGCCCTGTTGGAGTTGGAAATCGCCGCTCATGTCGTAAATTACCTCGTCTTTCCTGGATATCAGCAATATGGGACAAATCCCCTTTATATCGCCATACTTTATTCCTGATGTGGTTATCTCAAATTCAGCTATATGTCTGGATTTGAGCCTGTCGGTAAGGAAAACGCCCGTGATTTCCTTTGAAATCGTAGAAATAGCAAGCATCTCTCCAACCACATCATGCAGGGAAACCACTATATCAGCACCGGATTCCCGGGCACTTTCCGCCAGTTCTCTCTCGTTAACTATTGTGATTGTACGGATTTCTTTATTGAGCTTTTTGGCACTCAAAATAGCCAGCATATTATCACAATCGTCATCGAAAGTTGAAACTATGGCACAAGCTCTTTCTGCCCCGGCCTGCCTGAGAGCTTCGAAAGCATGGGTAATCGGAGCATGTATCGTTGGTATCCCCTGTGATCTTAATGCATCGACCTGGCTTGTATCCCGTGCAATTACGATATACTCCACCCCAAGTGGTTTTAGATTTTCTACTATATATTTTCCCAAAAACTTATAGCCCATAACTATTACGTGGTTCTCCATCCTCTTCGCCTTCTTTAAAGTTATCTCCTCGGTCAGAAACTCTTTTTTCACTGCGGCTGAAACCGTTCCCTGCACAATGGAAGCAGCCGACCCTACGCTTACTATAAATATGAATATCAACCATGCCTTTTCCGATGCGGGCATGGTTACAAGGTTCGGCGCATAGATGCCGATAGTTGTTATAGTAGAAACCGAACCCACAAGAGCAGTGAGAAAGTCAAGTCCCTGATAATGCATGAATATTAGAGTCCCGAGACCAAACATCATGGTGATAATCAAAAGTTGGATCCATATATGCCTTAGTACGGAATACGGGGCGTAAATCAAAAAGTCCAGGGAATCCTCCAGTGAATTTATTATTTTGTTCGCCACGAGTAATTTCACCGCCGTATCATTTCTACGATTGTAAGTTGGTTTATTTATGGAAATCGGTTCGACACTGTTTTTATTGATGCGCTTTACGAGCCGGTTGCCTTTGCAATGGCAAGTACTGTCTGGAGATCTGCAGTAGGCGAACCGACTGAAATCATGGCTTTCCCTGTTGCCCAGATTACCGCATAATTTGGTCTCTGCCGTCCATTTACTGTGGAAAACTCTGTAACCAGCGTTGCGTTATGCCCGTTCAAAGAGGTTTCCTGGAAAGGGTTGTAACCGGTTTTAAATTGCTTTTGTTTCTGAAACTTGTACTGAGCTAAAAGTGCCGCAGGTTTGTCATTTTCAATCACCTGAATATAAATATCAGCCCTGTTGTTTCTGTAAACATCTTCGGTAGCATTTATTGAAGAGCTGCCTATATTTACAGGGATTTCATGGCTGCCCATATAAGTGAAGCTGTCAGGTAAATTGGTTGTGGGGATTAAATCCGATTTGACGGACGTATCTGCTCCTTTGGCTTTATCAAAAATACATCCAGAAATTAGAACTGGTGTAATGAATAGGACTATCAACAGTATAAATTTGTTTGACAAATAATCACCTCTTGCGCCTTTATGTGATAGCCAGCTGAGAATGCCATTGAATTACTGAAAAAGAAACTGGCGCTAAAGGCACGGGTGCTGCGGGATGGCAAATGGCAGGAAATCCCTGCACGTGAACTTGTCCCGGGGGATGTGGTGCGTGTTCGCCTAGGGGATATTATCCCTGCTGATATTAAACTCATGAAAGGGGATTATTTACTGGTGGATCAGTCTGCATTGACAGGCGACTCCCTTCCGGTAGAAAAACATACTTCCGATGTCGGGTATTCGGGTTCCATAATCCGGCAGGGAGAAATGGACGCACTCGTGGTCACTACAGGGATGAATACCTATTTTGGCAAGACCGCAAAGTTGGTAGAGGAAGCTAAGACCCAGAGCCATTTCCAGAAAACTGTCATAAAAATAGGCAACTACCTCATCGTCCTTGCCGCAGTGCTTGTATCGATAATATTTCTTCTGGCACTTTTTCGTCATGAGAGCTTACTTGAAACCCTTCAGTTCGCTCTTGTCCTTACCGTTGCGGCGATACCCGTAGCACTGCCGGCAGTTCTGTCAGTTACCATGGCTGTAGGTGCAATAGCCCTTGCTAAAAAAGAAGCTATCGTCAGCAAACTGATAGCAATTGAAGAGATGGCAGGCATGGATATTTTATGTTCGGATAAGACAGGCACCATCACCAAAAACGAGCTTACCGTTGGCGAAGTGAAGCCTTTTGGAGAATTTAAAGACAACGATGTGCTGCTTTACGGTACGCTTGCATCAAGAGAAGAAGACCAGGATCCCATTGATACTGCCATTATCTCCAAAACTAAAACTTTAGAGAAGGTTGGCGGATCTGTTCAAGGCTATAAAATAACTGATTTTAAGCCTTTCGACCCGGTTGTGAAGCGAACAGAAGCCACCGTAGAGGACGGGAGTAGCTTTAAAGTAGCCAAAGGTGCGCCCCAGGTAATCCTATCACTCGCCGTCAATAAAGAAGAAATCAGTTCCAAAGTCGATGAGGATATCAATTCTTTTGCGTCTAAAGGGTATCGAGCCCTTGGTGTAGGCAGGACGGATGCGCAGAATAAATGGCAATTTGTAGGTCTTATCGGGCTATACGATCCGCCCAGGGAAGATTCAGCCGAAACAATAAAAACAGCGCAATCGATGGGCATTAATGTGAAAATGGTCACCGGTGACCACATAGCCATTGCCAGGCAGATCGCATCGGAGGTAAACCTGGGCACCGATATCATGCAGGCATCTTCATTTCTGGATAAGCCCGACAGAGAGGCACAGCGTATCGTTGAAAGCGCAGACGGTTTCGCCCAGGTCTTTCCTGAGCATAAGTATGATATCGTCGAACTGCTGCAGGGCAAAGGGCATATAGTCGGCATGACAGGGGACGGAGTCAACGACGCACCCGCCCTTAAGAAAGCGGATGCGGGAATAGCGGTCGCCGGTGCCACGGATGCGGCAAAATCCGCGGCAGATATCGTACTTACAAAACCCGGGCTTTCTGTCATTATCGACGCCATAAAAGAAAGCCGCAAGATTTTCCAGAGGATGAACAGCTATGCTATCTACCGCATCGCTGAAACCATACGTGTGCTGTTCTTCATCACCTTTTCGATCATAATTTTTAATTTTTATCCTGTGACTGCTATCATGATCGTCCTGCTGGCACTCTTTAATGATGCTCCCATTATGGCGATCGCTTACGATAATGTCCGCTATTCCAGTCAACCTGAAAAATGGAATATGCGAGTTGTTCTTGGAATAGCTACTCTCTTAGGGCTGGTCGGCGTCATCTCTTCTTTTATAATATTCTATATCGGACTGGAAGTTCTGCATTTGAACAGTGAAATGCTCCAATCCTTTATATTTCTCAAGCTCGCTATCGCAGGACACCTGACTATATTCTTATCCCGCACGCGTGGACATTTCTGGTCTATTATGCCCAGCGGGGAGTTGTTCTGGTCGGCTGTGATTACCAAAGTGCTCGCGACACTTATTGTTGTATATGGATTGTTTATCACGCCTCTTGGCTGGAATCTTGCCCTGTTTATCTGGGGATATGCCCTGGTGGCCTTTGTAATAACAGACTATATAAAAATCGGTTTCTACAGGCTGCTTGACCACAGCGGCCTGAGATTTCATAGATAGGCAACAAAAGTTGAGCTTATGACGAAGTAAAAAATTACAGGTCTTGTCCAGTTTTATTTTTCAAGAACTAATGCGCCAACATATCCGCAGTCATTGCATCTATACTGGTAACCCAGTTCTCCTCCTAAGTAATATGTAACATTACTGGAATTGCATACAGGGCATGTCAAGACTTGCGTCTGATGACTTTTCCGTTCCTCTTCCTTTATGAGTTCTTCAATTTTTTCTTGTTCATCTTCATTTTCTGTTGAGTATTGAATTTTTAGACCCCCTTTCAAACTCATTATCAATCAATATACTATTTGAAATGCTATAAACCTTGACTTCGATATACATACAGCTGAATCTCAATGTCTTATCGTAATCGTAAGTAATACTGTTCTGCTGTTAGGAAAAGATATATGCAGGCATAACTCATATAAAATTAACAGCAGATTTAAATTATCTGTTCGGGGAGTAATTGATTAGCAAAATATGGTCTCTGAAAAATCGTACCATATGATTGAAGGATTTTAATCGATGCTTCATATTCATGCTATGAACATAACTCCAGGTGTGACGGGGTAGTTGGACGGTATAATCAGGAAGTGTGAAGAGTTTATGGTCAAGCAAGTTAAAGAAAGAAAAGCTAAAGATACATCTAAAGCAAAACAAGTATTTAAATTCCCGGAAGTTGGTATTCCGTTGTTATGGCCGTTTGCGTTCTTTATAGGTTATGAGGAAGCAGGTCTGGAAGTTCTCAGGGATGACCTCAAATATTTAAAAGAAATCGAAAAAACGCAGATCGAAAAGCCGAAGCCTACCTGGGCAACGAAAAATAAGGTAAGGCTCGACCTGAAAACATTGAAATTGAGGGATTTTTCCAAGGACGGGACAGGCATCTATACATTTGTTGTACCCCCCTATGCAGGTCATACTTCAATGATCGTAGACTTTCACAATAAACAGAGCCTTGTTGAAGCGCTGATAGAAAATGGAATTGAAAAAGTTTGTGCGGCAGACTGGAAGAG
>CABMIA010000093.1 GCA_902386085.1 uncultured archaeon | reverse complement strand
TTACAGCTTCCAGTTCATTTATAAGTTCAGTTTCATACGCTTGCGGGGCTTCTAATTTTTTTTCTTCCGGCAGCGGAATTCCGGTCTCCTCCAGACTTGGGGTCTCAATTTCTTTTTCATCTTTCCGCTCTTTGCCTTCTTTGTTGCTGGCCATCAAACACTCCATGAATTATCTTTAATTAAAAAATTAAACGGCAAATGATTATAGGACATACTAACCTCTCTGCCTGACGCAACACCGTCGGAATATTATGTATTTATATCAATGTTAGTCTTCCCCGGCATTCGGGGCCTGGATACCGTCATAATAATCCGCCGTGTGCTCGGGTTTGACATCCATCATGCCTGTCTCCTTTGCCATAAGGATATCGTCAATGCGCAGTATCATATTTGCCGCGTCGGTTGCGGATTTGATTATCTGGGTCTTTACACGAAGCGGTTCAACGATTCCCAGCAGAAGCATATCCTCTGCCTTGCCTGTGAATACGTTTACACCCGCGGTACTTGAACCTTCGCTATGCATGTTCCGGAGGTCCACGATAGTGTTTATGGCATCAAGACCGGCATTTTCAGATATTCCTTTTGGAATCTCCTCAAGGGCATCAGCGTACGCTAATACCGCAAGTTGTTCCCTGCCTGAAAGCGTTGTGGCATAGCTTCGAAGCTTCATCGCAAGCTCTATCTCAGGTGAGCCGCCCCCGGCAACGATCTTTCCGTCCTCTATCACATCACCGACAACACGCAGCGCATCATCAAGCGCCCGCTCGACTTCATCTGCCACATGCTCGGCACCGCTGTATATCAGGATCGACACAGCTTTGGGATTCCGGCAGCCTTCAACGTAAACCATCTTATAGTTGCCGACACCGCGCTCCTCGACTATGTCCGCTTTACCGAGGTCATCTTCCTCAACCCCGTCCACCTTCGAGACAACGCGTGCGCCAGTGGCTTTGATGAGCTTTTTGATTTCCTCATCCTTGCATCTTCGCACTGCGAAGATACCTTTCTTATTAAGATAATGCATCCCGATATCATCTATTCCTTTTTCCGTGAACACGACATTTGCTCCGCTTTTTGCAAGAGCCTCCACCTTTTCCTCCACAAGCCTGCTTTCCTCAAGCCTTGCCTCTGAAAGCATCCCGGCAGACGATATCTGGATTTTTGACTCTGTTTTGGTCTTTTCAACTTCAATGCCTGTGTCGAGGATTGCGATCTTTGCGTTATCGACCCTCCTTGGCATGTTCTTGTGCGCCCTTGCCTTATCTATCACAACCCCATGGACGAATTTGGTATCCTTTATGCTGCCCCCGCGCTGGTGGATTATGTTGATGTTTTCTTTTACATTCACCTTGCCGCCTTCTTTGATCGACTGGGCGACTTCCACGCATAACTGCACAAGAGGTTCAAGCGCAAGATCCGCGCTTTTTCCTGTAAGTGCGGTCTTTGCAATATTTGCAAGCACTTCATCGGAGGCACTTATGGCTATTTCATCCAGGATCTCAAGGGCTTTTACTGAAGCCAGGCTGTATCCCCGCGTGATGGTCGTGGGATGGACATTCTGTTCCACGAGTATTCTTGCCTTATTAAGCAGTTCTCCGGCAAGAACCACCGCGCTTGTCGTCCCGTCGCCTGCTTTGTCTTCCTGCGTGCTGGCGATCTCCACCATCATCTTGTCTGCTGGATGTTTTATATCCATTTCCTTTAAGATCGTAGCGCCGTCGTTGGTTATTACCATGTCCCCGACCGGGTTCACAAGCATCTTGTCCATGCCTTTCGGGCCGAGTGTTGTCCGCACGGCGTCTGATATTGCCTTTGCTGCCGTGATATTGAATCCGAGCGCTTCTTTTCCCTGGGTTCTTGTTTTTTCTCTGTCTAATATAATAATAGGCTGACCTGTTAATTGTCCTGCCATAATCAATTACCTCCGAACGTGAAGATGATTTCTAAGTGTTTGTAGTTCTATAAATAATTTGTTAATAGCAGCCTAAACTTTACTCCAAAAAGTACGAAATGTAAATGGTATTTGAAATAAAAATAAAATAAAAGTGTTGATATCCATTTCGGAATACCAACATCGAGTTTGTTCCTGCTTCAATGCTCGAAGTAGAATACGACCACTCTTATCGCTACTGCCCTCATGGTTCTTCCACGGAAATAGTCATCCACTGACCTCACAGCTTCGTTCCTATCGATTCTGCCGTCGTGGTTATCATCGTATGCCTCGACTTCAGGTTCCATTCCGATGGGTGTTGGGGTGGGTGTTACTATAGGTGTTTCTGTAGGAGTTGGTGTTGGGGTTACTACAGGTGTGGGAGTTGGTGTTGGCGTTGCAGTTGTGACTGTTACCGTAATAACTTTATAGTCAGTTTCTTTACCGGTATTTGGGGCACCAGTGCCGGTTGAGGTATATGCCCTTAACGTATATGTTCCCGGCGCTGCAGGCGCAGTTAAAGTAGATGTTAATGTGCCAGCGGGGTTAATCCCCAGGGTTGACATAACAGGATTAGGATTAAATAAATCATTCTGCATAACACATCCGCTACATGTGCCGTTTGGCCATTTTGCTACTGTCTGGACTGCTGTCGAACCTCCTGTCCAGTTTATAGTCACGGGAAAAAACTGGCCTGGAGCTACTGTTATTGCTGTTATGCTTACTGTGTTGTTTAGAAATGCTGGCGGATATGCATGACATCCGCCGCTTGGCAAGTCGCATGCATTGTTTAGCGCAGGAAATGCTAATGCTCCCGGTATTCCTACCAGGGCCACTGCTGTTAACAATATCAGCGCAAGTTTAATTTTGCTGTTCATTTTATAATCCTCCCTTATTTACTGAGTTAGTTAATTATATGCAGAAACGAGTCAACCGATTTATTCAGGTACTTTCAGGTGAAACCTCAGTCAGGTTTAAACCTGGTAGAGCCTGTCTCCCTTCAGCAATGATACTAACTCCTCACTCTTTAATTATCAATTGCGTTCAGTTCATATAAAGTTTTGCTATTTTAACCCTAAATACCAGTCTATCGCCCGTGCAGCTTTTTTTCCAGCACCCATCGCGCTTATCACAGTGGCTGAGCCCGTAACTGCATCGCCGCCCGCATAGACGCCCTTTTTTGTGGTTGCGCCGTCTTCTTTTGCGATTATCGTGCCGTGTTTTGTGATATCAAGTCCCTGCGTTGTGCGCGGCACAAGCGGATTCGGAGATGTCCCGACGGCTATTATCACCACATCTGCTTCGATCTTATGCTCTGTTCCTGCAAGAGGCATGGGCTTGCACCTGCCAGACTCGTCGGGCTCGCACAGGTACATGTTGATGCATTCGATATGGGTGACCCAGTTCTTCCCATCGCCGATTATCCTGACAGGGTTCGTGAGAAGCCGGAATTTAATGCCCTCCTCCTTTGCATGCTCTATCTCCTCTGCTCTTGCAGGCATCTCCTCCTCACCGCGCCTGTAGACGACGGTGACCTCCTCTGCGCCCAGGCGCAGGGCGCACCGTGCCGAATCCATCGCCACATTACCTCCCCCGACTACGACCACATGTTTTCCTCTCTTGATGGGAGTATCGTAATCAGGGAATTTGTAGGATTTCATGAGATTCACCCTGGTCAAAAACTCGTTCGCAGAATACACGCCGTTTAAATTCTCGCCATCGATATCCAGGAAAGAAGGCAACCCGGCGCCTGTTCCCAGGAACACGGCGTCAAATCCGGTAAGTAACCCGCCCACTGTTTCAAGCTTGCCAATGACCGAATCAAGAAGAATTGTCACGCCTAGTTTCTCTACATACTCGACCTCGGAACGGACGATCTCCTTGGGAAGCCGGAATTCAGGGATGCCGTATGTAAGGACGCCCCCGGCTTCATGAAGTGCTTCAAATATCGTAACAGAATGACCCATTTTCGCAAGGTCTGAAGCTGCTGTAAGCCCGGCAGGTCCTGAACCTACGACAGCAACCTTTTTTCCACTGCTCCGGGGCGCAGACTGCACTTCAACGCCCTTACTGCGTTCGTAATCCGCAACAAATCGCTCAAGGTAGCCGATCGAAACCGAAGCACCTTTTTTACTGAGGATGCAGCATTCCTCGCACTGCGTCTCCTGAGGGCATACGCGTCCGCAGATGGCTGGAAGCGCATTGCTCTCCTTTATTTTCTTTATCGCATTATCAAAATCCCCCTCGGCAACGTATTTCAGGAACTCGGGTATTTTTACCTCAACAGGACAACCTGTCATGCACTGCGGCTTCTTGCACTGGAGACATCGCTTTGCTTCTTCTATTGCCTGCTCTTTCGCAAGACACAGCGCGACTTCGTTGAAATTGATGGTTCGCTTTTCGGCATCCTGTTTTGGCATTTTCTGGCGCTCTAACATATGCAGCCCTCCCTATCACATTTGTATTTTTCAAGCGCGACTTTTTCCTCGGGCTGGTACATGGCCAGGCGGTTCATCAGCAGTGTAAAATCCACAAGATGTGCATCGAATTCAGGCCCGTCCACGCAGGCGAATTTTGTCTCGTTGCCCACAAGCACCCTGCATGCCCCGCACATTCCTGTGCCGTCGACCATGATCGAGTTCAGGCTGACTATGGTTTTAACATTAAAAGGCCTGGTTACACCTGCAACGGCCCTCATCATTACGGGCGGGCCTATTGCGACGACCCTGTCCACTGCTGTCTTATCTTCAAGGATCTTTTTCACAATATCTGTTACGAAACCATGGTGCCCTTTTGTCCCGTCATCCGTGGTGATATGAATGTGATCACTTACCTCTCTCATCCTGTCTTCCCAGAGCAGGAGATTTGAGCTCCGCGCGCCGATAATGGAGATCACTTTATTTCCCGCTTCCGTAAAAGCTCGCGCCTGCGGGAAAACAGGAGCCACGCCAACACCGCCCCCGACCATTACTACTGTTCCGAATTTTTCGATATGTGCAGGATTCCCGAGCGGCCCGATAAGATCCAGGAGTTCATCTCCGGTTTCCAGGTTCGATAACTTCATCGTTGTTTTTCCCACTGCCTGGAAAATCATCGTTATTGTGCCCTTTTCCCTGTCAAAATCCGCAATGGTCAGCGGTATCCTTTCCCCCGGTTCATCTATCCTGAGCATTATAAATTGTCCCGGCATTGCCTTATTTGCTATTTGCGGCGCGCTTATCTCCATCAAATGGATCGTGGGGACAAGCTCCTTTTTTTCTAAAATCTTAAATGGCATGAATTCATCTCGGTGGCTCTTTAAATGAATTAGGGCATAAAAAAAGATATTGGTTTTAATCAGGTATCTGTCTTTTCTTCTTCCTGCGTTGTTCTATTGCGAATTTGACAAGCGCAGCTTCAAAATCCGGGAATTGATTCTGAAGTGCAGCGCTTTCCCAGAGCCGCCGAAGCTCGCCCAGGAATATATTCACAGTTACCGGGCCTACGCCTTTGAAATCCATTAGCTTTGATTCCAGGTCTTGCGGATCTTTAGCCTCTTCATGGAGCCGGTTGAGGTCGCCGCTGACTTTTTATCCAGCATCTCAGCAATCTCAAGCAGTTTGGTTGCGGTCTTAAAATCGTAACGCGCGTATCCGCCGGCATCCAGGATCTCTACAAGACCCTCCCAGCCGGTCTCAAGAATTGCACCCGGGGTGAGCACATTTCGCTTATCGAGTTCGGGGTAGGTTTGCATGGCTGCATCCTGCCGTATTCGCGTTCCGAAAAGAACGGATGCAAGGAACCATTTGAAGATTTCAGGCGAGCGAGCCGACTCTATGTCAATACCAAGCTCAGAAGAGAATCTGCCGCCCCACTTTTCCATGAGCCTGGCAAGCGCTTCTTTTTTATTCATCGATATGGGATAACTCCCTTTTGCTTTTTGACATATAATCGTTCAATACGTGGGACACATCTATTATCTCATCACAGAAATCTTCGAACTTGTCTGCGTTCCTTGAAGAGTTTACGATCACTGTAACTTTGAAATTTAAATTTTCCTGCTTTTTGAATTTTTGAACTGTCAGGGCGATCAGCAGGTTATAGCTGTCATCTGGGGAACAGATATAGACATCCTTTGCTTTCTTCAATCCAACCTTTCGCAGCGCCTCTATATTATCTGCAAACTCACGGTAAACAATGTATCCTTCATTTTTTAAAGCAGTTGCAACTTCAAGGTCTCTTACGACTATTACAACTGGAATATTCCTTGATCTTAAGCTTTTCAGGAATTCAGAACATAACGGCGTATATCCGCATACAATTGAATGGTCTCCAAATCCTGTAAATTCCATAGTTTCCATAACATTCACCACTTTAGTCATTCTTTGCTGAAGCAAGGGTCCTAAAAAGGTGGTTATCGAGCCCACAACAGAAGCGATGCCCAGCAATGCAACAGATACGGTAAATAATCTGGATGTAGTAGTTACGGGCAATATATCTCCCATCCCAAGCGTTGTCAGAACCATAAAAGTATAGTAGACGGCTGTATAGAAATCATGCACAGGTGGGTTGAACTGATTTCCAAGCAACAGCGTCCCGGCTACTCCGTAGATCACTGCTGTCGACAGCGCGGCCAGTGCAATCTTTCCCTCTACCGGAAGATAAGTCATTCTTGATGGAAAAATGTACTCTTTCCGATATTTCAACAGTAAGAATAACATCAAAATATTTGCACTTGCTGCTGTTATATCAAAATAGATCAGGCTGAATCTCTTGAATCGAATAAATATTGAGAATAAGGATAACAGTATCAAAAATACTGCAAAGTACCAGCTTACCCTGGCCCTCGCTTTCAATCCGCCTCCCAGCATAACCATGAATAACCCAATGAATACCGATGCGGTGCCGCCTCCATGAAGCTGGAAAAAGGAGATGCTTTCAAGCAACTGCCTTCCCAATATCAATGAAATTATACCAAGAGATAATACATAAATCCCCAGTATAGACATCAAAAAGGGAACTGCATTATGTAGCTTTTTAAGATCCACTCGTGTACCACTCTCGCTTGATGTGAATATTATATTTATGTCGTAAAAGAATAAATATCTGCTCAATTGGTTGAAGACAGCTTAGATTGGCGGGAAACTGCGTGGTAAAAATAAAATGTGAGAAAATACATGATAGACTATAGGAAAATTTAATTCCATGATCAATGAAATCAGAATCTCACGCCTTGACATCGGGATGATACAGCAGGAACTGGAATCCAATAAGCCCTACGAAGCCTGCGGCGTCCTTACAGGAACTATAAACGGCAGCACAGCGCTTGTGGAAAAAGCCCTGCCTGTGACCAATGTGAATCGCACCAGGGCAAGTTTTGAACTTGACCCGAAACAGTTCTATAATGCCTGGAACGAGGCTGAAAAAATAGGCAGTGAAATAGTGGGCGTCTACCACACCCATCCTGCATCATCCGCCGTACCTTCGCTCTGGGATCGGATGACCATGGAAAATGATCTTATGGTCTGGGTCATTGCAGGCGTGGATGGCATGAGGGCGTATATCTGGGATAACGGGATAAAACCTGTAAAAATAAATGAATATTGATAGGGATTCATTATCCCTGATTTTCAAATCAGCGCATCTTTCTCCTTGAAAAATTGCAGATCAAAAAGCAAGATTTTTAAATGCCTGGTGAATCATGTGAGTCATGATACGGGTTTCAGATATTTCATTGTACAATAAATGTCCCAGGATGTGTTATTTCCTGGACAAAGGACATCCGCTGGCAAAAGATACCTCGCCTGAATACCTTGAGCGCATAATATTGAAAGAGCTGGCTTTAACTTACAATCCGGCTTTTAATAATGTTGATAAACTGTCTTTTCTTGGCTGTGAACTTGACAGGATATCGAAGGAAATCCGTATTATCTACCCCGTCGAACTTTCAGGAATAAATGACGATACGCTGGCGATCTCTATATCTAACGCCCGTTCCTGCCTTGAAACAATATGCTCAAATCTTTCATCCAATGGTGATTTTTATGCCAATGAGGAAGTTGAGGTGGAACCTTTGCTGCGCTCTGAAAAATTCGGGTTGACAGGAAGCCCTGATAAACTCATAAAAATAAATGACGTGTTTATCCCTTCGATAATAAAAACAGGCAAGATGCCTGAAAACGGTATCTGGCAAAGCGACAGGCTTCAGTTGACGGCGTACGCAATACTGGCCGGGGAAAAATATAATGCACCCGTTGAGCGCGGGTTCGTTGAATATGCAAGATGGGGAAAGGTAAGAGATGTTGTTATCAAACGGCATGAGCGCAGGAAAGTCATTCAGATCAGGGATAAAATAAAAAAAATCCAGGACGGTTTCATGCCTGAAAAACCAGAGGATGCGCCCTGCGAACGCTGCGGATACACCGGGATATGTGATGTGAAATCCACACTTGCGTCAAGGTTTTTTTAGAGATGAGTATTTCAGCTAATGGTTCGGGGCTTGGCGAAGCGGTGGATTTTCAGCGTACTTAACTGTCCCACCCACCAAACTTTATTAAAAGTGATTCTATTTCAATTTGCTCATTGGTCACCATTTCCGCCAAGCCCTTCTTAGCGGTTTGTGCTTCTTTCAATGTCGTCATAATCCAAAATGTTTTTTCAGTTTAGTCACCAGTTGTCGTTTTCTGTATTCAAAAAAATCATCAAAGTTTTTTAGTTCTAAAAGTTTGTAATCAGAAGGCAAAAGATTATCTTTAATAAACTCTTTCCTTTCTCTTGGAGGTTTTGCTTTCAAATACTCTATGATTGTTTTTGCTCGTTTGTTTGAGTTGTCTTTGTCACCTAAAAGTTGGAGGTTAGGAAGCAAATCCTTTTTTTCTTCTATCCAATATTTCATTATTTCTTCATCATCAATTCCATTGTTCCGCAAATTGCTGTAATTGAATTTGCTTTTTGGAAGAACATGGTCAACCTCATATCTTCTTATTTTTAAGTCAACAGTCGGATAGATTAACGAAAGTAAAAAGTAAGCATGTGGACTAAAATAAGTCGTATCCCCAACTAATTCTTGTAAGTCTGGAAGGGTTAATTCAAAAGTCTTTCCCCCAGGCAATTTAAGGCCAATGAGATTTTGATAGTTAAGTGTCTTGTCTTTTTCAAGTTGTTTCCTTATTTCTGTTCTAATTTTTTCTAAAGTCTGGTCACTTTGCCCACCAAAAATTCCTCTTACTTGAGAAACAACATAATATTTCTGTAAATCTTTCTTAGATTTCTGTGTGTTGTAGCTACCGCCTTTCTTTATGTAGTATGCAATTGGGATTAATGAATTGTCCGATTGATTGAGATAATCGTTGTATCCTATTTCAGGAAGCAAGTCACATAGTTTCATTAAGCAACTCTTTATATCTTCCCAATTTTTCTTAATGATGCTTATGTTTTTTGATGTAAACGATTCCAATTTATATTTAATAGGCAAGTCCGATAAAACCAAACAAGTCCTCATTATAAAATCTTGTGAAATACTTACACCACTTTCTTTCATTGATTCAATGAGTTCTTTAATTTCATCACGGCCTTCATTCCATTGTGCTACTAAGATTGAAAACAAAAGGTCAGACTTTTTTAGTGTCATGCCGCCACTATTAACTCGTGTGAAAATATCAACAACCTCATCTAAGTTTTGATTGTCTATGTCAAAATAGTAAAGCCGATTGTCGTTCAACATATCATATATTGTTCTAAGCTTTGAGATTATTTTCTCTTTGCGAAGTTCAAATCTGTCTATTAATGTTTTCTTGTTTGACGACAAAATTTTTGGTAAAAGGATTTCCTTGACAACTTTTTCAGATTGTTCTGAATTTTTCCATTTCATGACTTTTCCGACTTCAAACCATAAGTTTTTGTCGTTCATAGGAATGTCATTTTCTACCCAAAATTCAAACAACACTTCTTCGTCAAAAGCTTTCGCTTCTATCGCTAAAAGATTTATGTAAAGTTTAGATGTAACGAAATTCGCATCTACATTCTGTAATCCTTTACCACTTTTCTTATACTTGTATGTCCCAGCCAGTCCTATGTATAAACTACTTAATCGTTGTTGCCCGTCAACCACAGCATATACATCTTGCTCTAATAAATTGCTTGGAACATTTTCGTTAGATATTGTCTTACTTTTATTTTCAGAATACTCTTTTATGAATTTGTAAAGAGGATAGTCTTGGGATGTCTCAGGCTTTAACTTCCAAAAAATACAGTTTCCGATTGGGTAGTGACGATATAACGAGTCAAACAAGTTTACAATGCGGTCATAATTCCAAACAAAATTTCTTTGGATTGGTGGTAAAAAAATCTTTCCCTTTTCAATGTCGGTAATAGCTTGTTTGATGCTTATTGATTCAAATTTCATTTCGGTTATCTTTTTTGTCAGTTTGGTTTGTGTCAGTCAGTTAACGCTTGCATCGTCGTTATAGCATGACAGCCAACGTTAAAATAGTTCGCATAAATCCCTTTGCCTGAGGTTTTCTTTATGCTTATCGTTGACCCTTATCTCTTTTTACTAATCAAAATTTTGCTCCTGTCAAAGTCTTGGTCTCGGTCACGCCCTTAATTGATCTTATTTTATTGACTACTATATCACTCAATGCCTCGTAATCAGGCGCCTGGATTTTTGCAATAAGGTCATAATCCCCGAACAGCGGGTGCAATTCCTGTATCTCATCCCACTTTATCATTGTATCAAAGACCTTTTTTTCAGAACCCGGAGCGACATTGATCAATACAAATCCTACTGCCATAATATTTCACCCATATCCATTATACGGCTTTGGGAATATAATGCTTTCCAAATGAATATATATGACAGATTTTTATTTAACGATTACTTCACCCGTTGCATTCGGATATTCCTTAAGCGAAGGATATTCAGCCAGTGCAAAACCATACTTTCCTGACTGGTTGAACTGGTACCTGAATCTGTCTATATACTCCATTCGTTTATTTTCAAATAAGGCATCTTTACTTACAAGGAATGACCTTGTTCGCTGGTTCTCCTCATCATACCATACAACGGTATCGTATTTATTTATGATCAAAACAACCGGATTAAAACCATGCGCTACATCCATTTTCACCAAATATTCCTTCTGCTCGTTCTCTGGCACGACCGTTTGAATCCCTGACTCTGTACTTGCCGGAACCGGCGTTGTTAGCGCTGGCACAGCAGTACCCTTTTCAGGAGTAACCGGAACCGCACCGGGTTCGGATAGAGGTTGCTGATGGTAAAGTGTCGAAATCAGCAAAATAATAGCAGCAACTGCTATAACACATCCGAATATTACTCTGCTTTTTTGTGACAGCCTGGGAAAAGATGCTTTTTTAAGGGTCGTCCGGTTCCCGATCTCCGGAACCCGGATCTGGATTACATTTTCCTTAATATCCTCGGGTCTTTTAGCTTCCGAAAAATCCTGGTACCAGTTGCACACAGGATTCAGGCAGAACTGCGCAACCGGAATATCAACAATTCCAAGCCCTATCGACTTTTTTATGCTTTTTGTCTGAACTTCGCCGCCGCATTTGGGACATTTTTTGGCAAATTTCATGGACGCTGTTATTGTTACAGGCAGTCTTAAGACTAACGGGAACCCCTCATTTAAATATTGGTACTGATTATTAACAAAAGCGATGCACATAAAACCCCAGATACGGATTCTCGCCATCGATGATTCTGCTTTGATAAATGAAAAAGTCATGATCATCGGGGCTTTTTTCCGTGGTGGGGAGCAGCTCGATGGCATCCTGAGATCCGAAATCACAAAAGACGGTATGGATGCCACTGATACCTTTATAAAGATCATCAGGAATTCAAAGTATTACAGCCAGATAAGGGTAATAATGCTTGATGGGGTCACATACGCAGGATTTAATCCTGTTGATATAAACAGGCTTTTTAATGAAACACATATTCCTGTCATTGTTTTCATGCGTTCATGCCCGGACTTTGAAAAGATCAGGCTTGCCCTTGAACATCTCCCTGAGAAAGAAATAAGATGGGAAATAATACAGCGCGCGGGCAAAATATATAAAATCGAAAAGGGTGCGCCTGTATTTATCCAGATTTCCGGGCTCGATAAAGAAAGTGCGGTTGAGATTGTCCGCATGACCTCAACCCGCAGCAATATCCCCGAGCCTCTCCGCGTGGCCCACCTTATCGCTACCGGCGTCGTGCTGGGCGAATCGACAGGTAAAGCCTAAGTCCTCCGGACAAAAATGTTGTAAATATTGCCTTCCTGCCTGACTGCAAGCAATTTGTTCCCTGATTTTTTTGTCCAGCTATCGATATTCTGCGGTGCCACCGGATCGTCGGCTATTATTTTCAGGATCTCGCCGCTTTTTAATTGCTCGACCTTTTTTTTCGTCAGGATAAGAGGATACGGGCAGCATTCCCCGCGCACGTCCAGCGTCTCATCAGGTATTATTTCTTCCGCCATCAGAATACCAGGTTAACGTCTGCCTCAAGCATCCTGTCTGTGAGTTCGTCAAGAGAGATCTTCTTTATCCCGTCGATGATTTCGCTGTCGGCTATGCCGCGTTTTGCAATATCCCTGTCAAGAGCGAAGAAACTCACTATCTCGATGTTCTTGTTTATTTCTGCTTCCACGGTTGGTACGTCCTTCTGCCAGACTGCAAGGTCTCCGTAGCCTGTTTTCTGCCCTTTGACTATGGAATGCACACCTCCGCTCACAAAGATGAGCGATGCCTCATTTCCGGCAGCGACCTGGGATGCTGCCATAGGGACAGCCCCGAACGCATCTTCTTTTCCATAAGGCGGCTGGGTTACGATTATGTTTATTTTCTTGCTCATGTTCTCACCCTATGAGTATGGTCTTATCCGATTCGCCGGTCCATTCTCCGAGATCGTAGAGCCCGCCGATTATCACGCCTTCGGTCTGCTGCTTTGTTACGCCCCGGGAGTCTGTGCATTTTATGCATGCGATCGCGTCGGCTTTTGGTTTCTTTATGCCTTTCTTCACGATATTCCCGAAGATTGTTTCAACTGTTGGGAACTCTTTGGGCGCCTGGTCCCTGTGCGCAATTAGTGTGGCATCAAGATAGTTAAAGAAATTTACAGTGATGCCTTTTTCTTTTGCCGCGTGTGCAAGCCTCATCATCGTGAATACGCCTTCGTCCCTGTAGGGACCGTTTATTGATACGATAGTAAGCTGTTTTTCTGTCATGTTATCACCTAAAACCATGCGACCCTGTCGTAATCCATGATATAATCGAGAAGTGTGCCTATTTCTTTTACCTGTACCCAGGCGACCAGTTTGTCAGTGAGCGACCTTGAAAGCACTGCTTTGTCGTCTGCGAATATCTTTATGCCTTTCTTATGTGCGGACGCCAGTTTATTCCCGAACTCCGATTTTCTCGCTGCTGTCACGCCGTCTTCAACAAGATATAGCGTGACCTCGTTTCCTTTTTCGTTTGCATTCAACCCGATATCAAGTACGAGATCAGGCGTTTCAGTGGTGTATGGGTCTTTTGATAAGAGCAGTAACAAGCTTGTCATTTATTACCTCTGATATTATTTGTTAATTTTAACCATGATACATTATCAGGCGTTTTAAATGTTTTGATGCAGGCAATTGTTCTGAAGTTTGGGTAAAGTTTGGGAAAAAACCATTTAAGTATAAAAGACCAGGAAGTACTGTAGAAAAGAGAAAAATAGGTGGGTTGGTGGGTGGGTGGTGGTATATCTTTGAGATGCCCTAAATTATCCCTGCGTACATCAAAACCGCAATTATAAGTAAAGTCACCCCTGTAATCAGGCGCATTTCGGATCTCCTTTCTTTCCTGAACTTCTCGACCTTTTCAGGGTTCAAACCAAAGGCAATAGCCGAGCCAAGAACAAGCACAGGCAGCACCACGCCCAGGTTATAAGCCGCCAGATACAGTATTCCCGAGCCTTTGCCGCTTCTTACCATGTTGAGAATCACAAAATAAACCGCGCCGACACAGGGGGCTTTGATGAGCGAGAAAAGGGCTCCCATGAAGAACGATGCAGGAAGGCTCACTTTCTTTGTCACGCTTTCGGTCAGGCGGATGAACACCGCCGGGGTATAGAAGGAGGATTCCGCATTCTTGCGGAGATGATAGGCGTCGTATACGTGCCAGATCCCGAGAATACCTATCAGGATCAAGAGGAAGTTCCTGAGATCCCCCTGCAGAGTGGGCGACTGTTCAATGATCCTTAGAAGACCCACGCCGACCACAAGGTATGTTGTGAAAATACCAAGGCTGAACATTAAAACGATCAGGAGAACATTTCGCCTTTTACCTGTGGTTGCAAGAGTGACCGACGCAATAAAGGCAAGTATCGCCAGAAGGCAGGGGTTAAATCCTGCCAGGAAGCCAACTACCAGAACAGAGGGAACTGAAAGAACTATTTTGTTATTAGTAAAAACTCCGGAAGGAGATGGTGATACCGAGGCTCTTTCAATCGAATCTTTTAGCTCAGCCTCAAGCTTTACCGTATCTCCGCTATAGTTTTCATATGAAATCAGCCTCCCTTTATCCCGGTTGATCACTATAGCGGGTGTTCCTGGAATCTGATATCTTATAGCGAGCTCGCGCCCTTCTTCATTGGCATTATATTTAGTGAAATTCACCCTGCCGCCATAGGATTTAATTAAATTTTCAACTACGGGAGTGGCCTTTTCGCATTTCTGGCACCCTGGGATATAGAAGTACTCGACGGTTACGATATTGCCTGTCTGGGCAGCAACTTGTCCATTGCTATCATTTCTCAGTGTTCCATTGACCTGTGAATTGCCTGCCTGCTCACCCGAAACGTTTGATATACCTGAAATGTTCGATATGTTCGATAGTTCTCTTTCAAGGGTGATTTTCCTGTAAGTCTCATAGGTCTTCCCTTCGAGATTTACTGTAGCATTGACCGTATATACGCCGGGTGAGATCGCAGAACATTCCTCACATGAGGGAGTCTTGAATTCAAAATCAAATCTATTGTTTCCTTTTTCAAAACTGATTTCTCTTGCCTCGCTTATTGATGCCCTGCCAAATGCATTATTTATTCCTGATACTGCAAGCTGTCCCCTGCCGGCTTCCGAGGAATTAAAATCTATATGCACTCCAAGTGTCTCGTTCGAATGGTAAACATCCTTATCAGTCCATATCGACAAAATCCGGTCAATAGATTCAGGTTGCAGCGCCCCGGTTCTGTATATGCCGCACACGTTTGCAAGTGTACCGCTTTCATTATCTCCCGTAAAATTCTGATTAGTTGCAATCTGAATTCCAGAAATACTATTATTTTCGAAGACTCCACCTATACAAACTTTTTCCCCATCGAAAGCACCTGGTTTTGACAGCAATTGTGATGGCGAGACATCTTTGTAAGGAGATGTACTGATGCAACCGAGAACTGCAACAAAAGCTAGAATAAGAATAATGGGAATAAATTTCATGGTCAGGCTTTCTCTTTATTTTTCAAAGAATTTCCGAAGGAACATTCTGAATTCTTCATCCATGACTTCCAATATCTCATCATTTTCAAGTACTCGATAATCTTTTTTAATACTTAAAGCCACATGTTTCCAAAGACCGCATTTTAAAACCTCAGATTCCAAGAACCTCTTTGCATCTGTATATTTTCTTGGGATCTCAACCATATATTTCCCGTTCCGGATAAATACATTGGAAAAAGTTTTCGAATCTTTGTATTTTGACTTAAAAGCAAAAGCATGCTCTCCAAACCATACCTGCGGACCTGTATGTCTTTTAGCGCATGGAAGCCGTGCAGACTCAAGTTCGAACATGACAACCGCTATTTCATCTGCCCAGACGCCGCTGTTATACACGCGGAAATCGTATTTCTCAAACATCTCCCTGACAGAATCTTCAAGCTTACGGAGCTGCGGGAAGAGTACATCCTCGACAATATCAGGAACCGCAAACACTAAGGCAACAAGGTTTGTTTCCCTTGAACTCATCGCGTTCTTAAACTCATCATTTTCAAGCGGTTGGGGGGCTTGCGCCCTGAAATAATCTTCAGTCGGGTCTTTCAGGAACTCACGGGCTTTATCGATGAAAATGCACATATTATCAAGCGATAATGCGGCTGCAACGTTCCGCGCCGGGTCTGTGGGGTCAATTACAACCAGGGGGTCTTTATGAGCCACATTTCCGTGCTTTTCTATGTCGATAGTCGTGCCTGGAACCAGATTGGATGCAGCTTCGAGAACCCCGGTGAATGAACCGTAATGGATAACCAGCAGTTCTGCAAGATATCCTGAAAAACCATGTGTTTTCAATTCCGAGCCATAAACCCCTATGCCTTTCAAGAACTGTTTTAGCAGCAAAACCTCATCTTCAAGCCCTGTGATTTTGGATTTGACATAAGCGTTATGGAATGGCGTCCTGTCAACGGCGGATTTTATATCCGCAGCGCTCCGGACACTGAAAGCCGGGACAAGATCGACCTCATAGCCGTCAAATATTGCATAGATGTAGGGATGCTCGGCATATCTTTCTTCCCATTTTTCGGCCTGCCCTGCTATTTTCCGTGCGATATAAAGACCTTTTTCTTCAAGATAATCCCTTTCCGCTTCAGGCGAGAACATAATAAATATATCAAGATCGTGCTCTCCCGATAACCATGTCCCGCGCGCAGATGACCCTACCAGTCTGGCGCTGATGTCAAATCCTTCCTTCTTACCCAATGCATCGATCCGCCCGATAATGGTTTGCGCAAGAGCCGCAAGCCTGGTTTTTTCTTCCCCGGTGGGCTTTATCCGTGAAAGGACTGTAGCGAAGATTGTACTGATTTCGTTCATATTTTTGTTTTTATTTTTACTTATCAATAGAATATTTTATGGTAAGATCAATAGTAAGACCGCTAATGGAGTCTTCAGCAGACCGCAGTGCATCTTCTATTTTTGCATTCTCCAAAACCTGTTGGATGTGCTCTTTTATCTTTATGTAGCGGACGTATTCCTCAACTGTAAGCTTATTTTCATTGGTTGCCTCGATACAAATAGAGCTCATCTTTCCTTAATACTTCATATTGAAAAGTAAATAGTTTTTGCAAACTTTGTGCACAACAGCCATAAATCTATTTATGCATCCTAATTATCATATTTTATCGTGTAAATAAGTTTTATTACAGGATAATGTGTATGTAGTGCCTGCATCTAAAGGTGCAAAGGAGAGATTGAAAACAAATGTCAGAAATCAAGAATTTCATTTTAAGGAATAAAGATGGTACCGAAGATGGTGTTTTCACGGGGCGCCAGCCGCGCCAGGCTGCCCTTAAAGCCGCAAATCGCATAGGTGGGACAAAAGATAAGCCTGTTGATATCAGGTTAAGGGAACGCGGGACAAAGAAGATCCATGTATTCAAGGGCTGGAAACAGATGATAAATGCTCCCAAGAATAAGCCGGCATGGATGCCTGATAAAATTAATAAGCCATTTGTCAAAAAAGTCGGAACAGAAAAGCTGGATAAGCTTTAATCTTCTTTCTTTAACATTTTAATATTCATTCAGGTAAACAATCCCCCGGGAAGCCCCGGCACGCATGAAGCTCATAGACAAAGGCTTCTGCTTTTACTCCCGGGTCTTCGTCCATTATCCTTTTTGTTTCTTCTATACTGGCGTCGAATATTCCAACTCCTTTTATTTCGCTGCCGTCAATAACAGGGCAGACTATAGACAGCACTCCCTCTGCACGGAGCGCGAAGTTCCGCCTGCCATGTTCCCATATGATCTTTTCTACACCAGGCTCATTAATTTTCGGTCCGGCTCTTAAAATGACGATACAGTAATTCCTTGCAGTGGGGAGCATTTGCCGCATGAATTCGTCAGTAATTTTTTGCATGTTGTAACCTCTATTCTGAGAAAACTCTCGTTCAAAGGGCATCTTTCTGCGGCATGGGCATAGGGGGCACGATTCCGGACTCTGATTCCTCTTCGAACTCCTTTTCTTCCCACATATCGTATGCGATCGCGATCGCAGCGGCTTGGGTAATAATTGCGAAGCTGTTAATGACATGGAAGAAAAGAACCAGGCCGTAAATCGAAATATTGATGAGCGGAATAATCATATTCCTGCCGACGTCAATGAAAAGCAGGCCTCCCAGGATGGCCACCATCACCGATATGCTGAAACTTGCCTGCGCGATGCGCTTCACGCGGCTAGGGACGCGGGTCTTGCGAACCCCGGAAAAGTTGTAGAACGCCAGACCCGCAATAGCGACACCGAGAAGGACATGCATGTAAATCAAAGCCGACGAGCCTCCGGGTGTCATCGCCAGGAGGAATTCGATGAGCACGATCCATATCATGGCGTAGAGAGACATCCATAGTTTCATCCAGACCCTCCACTCTTTTATTTTGATTTCGGCTGAACAGCCATGCGCGGGGCGGGTTGCAGCATGCTTACCCGGTTGCCTTCCGCGTCGAAGAACGAGACGTACTGTCCCACACCGGGTATTTCCATCGGCTCGCCGAGCACTTTACCGCCTGTTTCAGCAACTTTCTTCATGGACTCCTTGATGTCATCCACCGCGATGACGAGAGACGGATATTGAGCCGGCATTTCAAAGTGGACCACCGGGTTCATTTTGCTCATACTATTTTCCTCCTTTTGATTTTCTTAATCGAATTAACCATATAATCTACTGCGGATGCATCGTGCCCCCTTGACGTAATTCCAGCATCTACACTCCTTTATTTCATTGGATGTAAGGCTATAAATAATTTCCTGAAGCTGAATCCAGCGTCTATCTCCTCAGGCTGATATCAATGGTCTTCCAGTCCTCACCTACATCTCTGAGAGTTCCAATTGCGCCTGCGATCGTACCTGATATAATTTTTCTTACAAAATCGTTCATCGGGATTTCCTGCCCATCCACATTTAAGACAATATCAATGTCATCCATAAAAATACCTCCCTGAGATATGCGCTTAAGATTCATAATAATCTTCTGTTTTTCGATTTTATCTTCAAAAATTTTCAAGAAAATAAGAAAAATTTTATATCAATGTAAATAATTGCGTGGACTATTACAGGGATTTATGCAAGAATATAAAATAAGAATCCAGGACATGCAAAAAGAGGAAAGGCCAAGGGAAAGGCTGATAAAAAGCGGTACTGCATCGCTAAGCGATTCTGAGCTTCTGGCAATAATCCTGAGGACTGGTTCAAGAAAGGAAAATGTTATTAACCTGAGCCAGAGAATTTTATCAGAATATAACCTGAAGCAGCTTTCGCAGACCAGCCTTGGCCAGTTGATGAAAATCCACGGGATCAAGGAAGGTAAAGCCTCACAGATAGCAGCATGTTTTGAGATCGCAAGAAGGCTTGAATCCTTCAATGAAGACGTAAAACCAAAGATCAATTCACCTGAAGACGTTTACAGGCGAATTTACCCGAGAATGAGAGAGCAGAAAAAAGAAAGTTTCATCGAACTGTGTCTTGATACCAAAAACCAGGTTATCAGGGAAGAGACGATTTCAACCGGATCCCTGAACGCGAATATCGTTCACCCGAGGGAGGTATTCAAGACCGCTCTGGCCGAATCTGCCGCGCATATAATCGTAGCGCATAACCATCCATCAGGCGATCCCACGCCAAGCAGGGAGGATATCGAGATCACAAAGAAGCTCGTTGAAACCGGGAAAATAATAGGGATCGATGTGCTCGATCATGTCATTATTGGCGATGGGCGGCACTTCAGCATGAAAGAGGCAGGACATATCTGACTATGTCATTTTCAGCGCTGATTCTTGCCGGTGGCAAAGGAAGCCGCCTCGGGTATCGGGAAAAAGCCCTTATTGATATTAATGGCAAACCTTTGATTATGTTCGTAATCGAGAGCCTCGAGAAGGTGGTAGACAGTATAATTATCTCTGTTCGCGATAAGGCGCAGGGAGAATTTCTGGATTCCAGATTGCACAGTTTGACGAAACCACATGAAAGTGATGGATATCGTGTTAATCAACAAAGATACAGACTGGCATATGATAGTTATATTAACAAAGGCCCGCTGGCAGGCATATTTTCCGGACTTTCGGCGTGTGATGATGAATATTGTTTTATCGCAGCATGCGACATGCCGTTCATAAATGAAGATGCTGTAAAGTTGCTCATTATGAAAAGTGAGGGTTACGATGCAGCTATTCCCAGATGGGATGATGGTTTTCTTGAGCCACTTCATGCTGTTTATAGACGCGGGCCAATGATGCGTGAAACGAAAAAGGCATTAGAAAAAAATGAGACAATAATCCTGGCCCCGATATTCAGGTTGAATGTCAATTATGTAGCAACAGATGAGATTAAGAGTATCGAACCTGATTTAAGGACATTTATGAATGTAAATACTCCGGAGGATATACAGCAGGTTATCAGGAAGAAATCATTATAATATGTACATCAAAAATTACAAGGCGCAAGAGCTAATCGATTGGATATCCCACGAAATAACATACTCAGTGGCAGTCGAGGATACAATTGATTTGTTTATAAATAATATCCACATAGCTGCAATCCTTGCCACGCCTGAAATGCTGGAAGAACTCGCGCTTGGTTATCTTATCTGCGAGGGGATCGTAAAAAACCGCAACGACATTAAAGAGCTTAACATGGATGGTAAAACAATGAAAGCTGAAATAGAACCCTCGGAGCACCTTGAACTCTGGCGCGAATTGCGTTCATCGGGCTGCGTCGGCGTGCGGTGGGATGAGAATGAGGCGATTTCAGTGAACTCGGATACTTTATTCAGTGCAGATGCGATCAGGAAAGGCCTTAGCTTTCTTGAATCTGATATCTACGGGAAAACCCATGGTACGCATGCGGCATGCATTGTAAATACGGAAGGTGAATGTGTGGCCAAGGCCATCGATGTCGGACGTCATAATGCTTTTGATAAGGCTGTCGGGCGCGCGATTCTAGATGATCTGGATATAGGCAAACATTTCCTGCTGTCCACAGGGCGCCAGTCAGCAGGTATGGTGCTGAAAGCCGCGCGGGCAGGCATTCCTCTTGTGGCGACAAAGACAGCGCCCCTGAATACGGGAGTCGAAGCGGCGGAGCGTGCAGGAGTATGTCTTGTCTGCTTTGTTTCACACGATAAAATGTCTGTTTTTGCACATCCTGAGAGGCTTAATCTTTGACCCCAGTTATCTGCATTGTGGGAAAAAGCAAAAATGACAAAACGAAGTTGATAGAAGCATTAATAAAAGGGATTAAAAGCCGCGGTATTAAAGTGGGCGCCCTTAAACATCATAAACATGGCGATTTTGAAATAGATATAAAAGGTAAAGATACCTGGAAATATGCAAATGAAGGCGCAGATACGGTGGCAATTTCTTCCTCTGTTAAATTTGCGATGATCAAAAATGTTGATAAGGAGATAGACCTTGACGAGATATGCGATAAATATTTCGCGGACATAGATATTGTTCTCGCGGATGGTTTCACACTGTCCGATAAGCCGCGTATTATAGTTGCTGATAATGTTGAGGATGTAAATTGTTTCAGCAATGGATGTACAGTTGTGGCTGTAGTGAGCAAAGCCGGATCAGGATTTGACAATGTGGATGATATCGTGAACAGGGTCGTGAACTTTTTTGGGGCACATAATCCTTAGACGCAAAGCAGACAAACTCAGATTTTTTCAGGATGTCCGCAACCTGCACCATTATTTTAAACAAGATAAGAATATATAAACATAATTGCAAAAAGGCATAATTCCACATTTTGTAGAAAATGTTTTTATTTGTTAAGGAACCAAATAGGAATGAAAGCTATGCAAGTAAGAGCAGTCATAATCGCAAGTGGAGACGTACAGAGGGTAGGTTATAGAGATTTAGTTGAGCGTATAGCACGCAAAATGAAGGTCACTGGTTTTGTTGAGAATATCAGGCCATATAATGTGCGGATCGTTTGCGAAGGGGATAAAGCCAGTATAGATTCATTTGTCAGGATGATCAGGATAAAGGAATACCCCATTGACGTGGAACATCTTGACATCAGGTTCGAGGATGCTACAGGGGAATTTGAATATTTTGAGATAAAACGCGGTGATATGACCGAGGAACTGGGGGAACGGCTCGATATAGCTAATGTAAGAATGAAAGAAATGATGCATAAGCAGGATTTGATGAATGAAAAATTAGATAATAATACATCAATTCTGAAAGAAAATACATCAATTCTGAAAGAAAATACATCAATTCTGAAAGAAAATACATCCGTTCTGAAAGAAAATACATCCATTCTCAACTATTTCAAAAATGAAACAAATGAAAATTTGGGTCGGCTTACTAATATAATGATAAAGCATGATGCTGATGCCCAGGAACGGATTGCTAATTTAACAGTGGAGATCTCTGGCATAAAAGAGAGAATTTCCAGACTAGAATCTGCGATCGGTTGAACCATTCATATTTGCGGATATCAGTTCGGTGCACATCTGTTCGAGGACGCGCTTGTATTCAATCCGGATAACGCTTTTCCGGCCAATTTCCATGCGGGAATCTGGTATCGGTTATAACGGAATATAATAATAACTGGTACGGTATCACTATTAGAGGTGTTTGCTGAAGGTTTGATTGCCGGTAAGCAAGATCCAGAGATTAACCTTACATCGATAAAAGTGCGGTGAACTCAAAATATTCACCATAATTGCAAGGTAAGGAAAATTTCCGCAGTCAGCAGTCTTTAAATATTTATATAACCAAATTGACTTAGAATGAAAAAACCAAAATGTGATGGTTATCGGTTGCGCGAGATTTAAAGGCGACCTGGCGAAGGAACTGGCAATAGAAACATGATGCATATATAATATTTGCCTCGATGTGACAGATATGGAAAAATCTATTCCTATAGCAAAACCAATTATAACTAATGAAGAGTTAAAAGCGATTGCAGAGGTATTGAAATCAGGGATGCTTGCTCAGGGGAAAGCAGTAGGTGATTTTGAAAAATCCTTTTCAGATTACATTGATGTGAAAAATGCTATAGCTGTTGGAAACGGCACAATTGCTCTTGATCTGGCGCTCAAGTCTCTGAACATTAAAGAAGGGGATGAGATAATTACAACCCCTTTCACCTTCATCGCCACTGCGAACTCTATTTTGTTCCAGAAGGCAAAGCCTGTTTTTGCAGATGTGGAGGAAAGAACTTTCAACATCGATCCGGACGAGATACTTAATAAAATAACAGGAAAAACAAAAGCGATAATCGGTGTGCACCTTTTTGGGCATCCATTCAATGTTAAAGCCATTTCGGAGATATGCGAGGATCACAAATTATCGCTTGTTGAAGACTGCGCACAGGCTCATGGTGCTGAATATGAGCATAAGAGGGTCGGAGGGTTTGGAACCGGATGCTTTTCATTCTATCCAACAAAAAACATCACCACAGGAGAGGGGGGAATAATAACCACAAATGATGGAAAGAATGCAGAATTATGCCGGTTGCTGAGGAACCACGGACAGAGTTCAAAATATTACCATACGATACTGGGATATAATTACCGGATGACTGATATACAGGCTGCAATAGGTATTGTTCAGCTTAAAAAACTGGATGGATATAATAAGAAAAGAATTTATAATGCAGAGTATTTCAATAAAGACATAAGACTTGAAGGAATCACCAAACCTCATAGAGAAAAGCATGTCAAGCATGTTTATCATCAATACGTCCTTAAAGTCGATAGCAATCTTATTAGTCGAGAGAAGTTCATGGAATATCTGGCCGGTAAAGGTATAGGGAGTGCAGTCCATTATCCCCTGCCCATACACAAACAGCCTCTTTATCAGGAGCTCGGCTACACAAGCGATAGTGTTACCTGTCCGATTGCCGAAGAACTTGCAAACAAGGTCTTGAGTTTGCCTGTACATCCATCACTTTCTGAAAAGGAATTGAAATATATTGTGGAAACCATAAACAATTATGAGGTAGTATAATGAATGTTGGTGTTATTGGCACTGGAACGATGGGAAAAAATCATGCCAGAATATATTCAGAGCTTAAAGGCATTGAAGAAACTTATGTTTTTGATGCAAACAAGACCAATGCAAATGAAATAGAAGATTTTGGGGCGATAGCTTGTGATTCTATGGAAGAATTGCTGGATAATGTTGACGCTTTAAGCATATGTGTTCCAACAAAATACCATTATCAGGTCGCAAAAGAAGTTATCGAAAGAGATATTCACTGCTTGATCGAAAAACCAATTGCTCAGTCTGTGGATGAAGCTGAAAAATTAGTTGCCCTATTGAAAACTAAAAACCTGGTGGCTGGGGTGGGACATATTGAGAGATTCAATCCGATAGTTGCGGATATTAGAAAGATCATTAAAAATCCATTTTTTGTTGAACTGAGAAGACATAATCCTGCATCATCGAGAATAACGGATGCGTCTGTCATTGAAGACCTTATGATACATGATATAGATATCTTATTCAATGTCTTTTTTGCAAAGAAGAATTATACAATGCACAGCGTCGGCAATTTCGATGTATGTAAAGCAATGGTCGCTTTCAACGGTTCAGTTGCATCCCTGTCCGCAAGTAGAAAAGCCTCAAAAAAAATAAGAACGATCTATATCGAGGAAGAAGATTTCACTATTGAGGGGGATTTTATGACACAGGAAATTTACACTTATAATAAACCAGAGAAGTATGGGATGGAGAACGATAAGTATACGCAGGAAAATATTATTGAGAAGGTACTGGTAAATAAGGTGGAGCCGTTGAAAGTAGAATTAAAAACTTACATTGATTGTGTGAAAAAGAATTCCGAGTTCCCGATCACTCCCGAGCAGGCTCTGAATAATCTGAGAATATGTGAAGAGATCAAAAAGGGCTTTAAATGAATTATTTTAAGCATCCCACTGCGATTGTTGAAAGTGACTCGGTAGGAGAAGGATCCAATATATGGCATTTTGTACATATAAGGAAAGATGCCATTATAGGAAAGAATTGCAATATCGGTAAAAGCGTTTATGTGGATACCGAAGTTACGATTGGGGATAATGTAAAAATCCAGAATTTCGTTTCTATCTACAAGGGGGTTGAGATCGAAGATAATGTTTTTGTTGGTCCTTCAGTTGTTTTTACAAATGATATGTATCCGAGAGCATTTATCTGGGAAGATGAAAAAATAATTCGAACAGTCATAAAAAAAGGTTCGAGTATAGGAGCCAATGCAACAATTATTTGTGGAGTGACTGTTGGTGATTATGCCATGATCGGGGCGGGAAGTGTCGTTACCAGAGATGTACCACCCTATGGTCTCGTATTTGGAAATCCTGCGCGGCTGAAAGGTTTTGTCTGCCAGTGCGGGAAAAAATTATATAATATTATTGATAATAACGAAGAAAATATCCTTTACAAGTGCGAATGTGGAAAAAATATCGATATCAAAAAATGAAGGGCATAGTTGAAAAAAGCCATAATGATTGAAATAGTGGTCAAATATGAGCAACAAACTTAAGAAAATAATAGATAAGAAAGGGCCGATAAAAAAGATCGGTGTTATCGGGAT